>CAZXMD010000030.1:0-13743 GCA_964641635.1 uncultured Candidatus Finniella sp.
CGTGCTAATATAACAGAGCATGCCACCTTCAACACCAACAGCAATTATAGTATGTTGATCTTGCGTTCCGCCTACGGATGCTGCCAACCGGACCCACGCTTCTGCTGTCATGCCATCTTGACGGAGCTGATAAGCCACAACCTTTCCCAGCACTTCACCTCCCGGAATGCGTGGATCTACAAGGCGGACAGAGAGATCCATCGATAGTTCAAAACCGGCTTCATAGGGCATGGTCACCTCAACCTCAAGACAACGGGCGCTTGCGGCCAAGTGGGCGCGCCCAATTTCAAGGGCATGCTCAACGGCCTGCCGGCCCCGATGAGTCAGGAAAAACGTGCTTTCACCTGGGAGGGCTACTTCCTGCAAACGCAGGTTCAAGGTGCGCGCCAAAGGGCGGATCGTTCCATCCAATTGGGTCATCTGTTCCAGGGTAAACCGGACAGTTTCTTTCCGCTTTTGGCGGTACTGCCACCCCAATACCAGCGTTCCCTGCATCCAGGAGCGTCTGCACCGCTGTTTCTTTGGCGCTTGATTGGTTTCATCCCATGTGAGAAATTCAGGAGTGAGGGTTGGATAAATATCTAAAATCCCCGTTTTAGGTGGCGTAACTTCCTTTAAGTCACTTTTGACCACCCAAAAACCGGATTTTCCAAATTTTTGCCCCTCCTTCGGCCAGGTTTCCTGAAGAGCTTGAGGGGTCAGGGTATTGATCATACCCCCAGGAAAAGCCGCCGCAATTTTTGCCCCCAGACTCACCTCCCCAGAACCTTGCTGAACCCATTCAACGCTCAAATTCACGGATATCCTGGAAAGAGGCGTCTCTGCCAGACTGACCCTCAAACTATTGTGAAAAAATACGTTTGTAAGATCTAATGTATGACGACCTTGAAATAAATCTGAAATACATACGGCTCCAGTTGAACGATCCCACGCAAACAGGGCGCTGCGTGCTTCCAGCCATTCTGCCGGGTTATCCTGTTCGTGAGTGTCAACAAAGGCTTCATCCCAAAAGGGAGACTGCTTCAACAAGGGCGCCAATTTTTGAAGTTGAAGCGCCGCATCCAGAGGTTCCGAGGTTAATTCGAGGCTGATCAAGTCCTTACTTATTTTTACGGGCAGTCCTACCAATCGGCCTGAAAAGAGCAAACGCCCCTCAACCGAAATGTAAACATGGCGTCTTTCCCATGAGGGGAGTGTCAGATGGCTCACAACCACTGTCGCTAAGGCCACTTCGCCTTCCCGATGATCAATAGTCAGCTCTAAAATATCTAGATCGCAACCTTGGTGACGCTCCGGGTCAAACCCCTCGTCCTCACGGTGCCAGGCAAATGATGTCATCATGGGAAGTCCTTTCTTGATAGGAAATTGCCTATGGGCAATTTATGATCAACTCTCGCTTTTTTCTCGACTTTTTGAAAAAATCCCTGTAGAAACAAGAAATGTTTCGGCCCTATAATGAGTTTGAATACCATGACATCCATGCCTGCCCCTTCTCTGTCCCAAGCTGACGAAAGTGCCTTAGAAGCGTCCGTTGAACCCATTTCAACCAACCCTTTTTCATGGTTTATGCGCAAAGGGTACCCACAAGGGGCTTTTTGGGCCGTCATGATCACCTTCGTGAGTGTAACAAACGACATTCTCATGCGCCTTCTCGCTGCTGGTCTTGATATCGTCCAAATTTCTTTCTTCCGCTTTTTCTTTGGCATGCTCGCTGTTGTTCCGCTCATGCTGTCCCATGGCACAACTTTATTTAAGACCTCTCGGCCTTGGATGCACTTCTGGCGCGCCATTTTAGGCGTAGGCGCTATTGGCGGGGCCTGTTGGTCTGTCAACCTTATGCCTTTATCAGACAACACGATTATTATGTCCTCCCAACCCTTTTTCTTTCTTCCAATGGCTGTCATTTTCTTACGCGAAAAGGTGAACCTATCCCGTTGGATCGCGATTCTCATCGGGTTTATCGGTCTTCTCATCATGTTTCAGCCCGGGGCTGAATCCTTGCGCATTGTTGCCCTCGTTCCCATTACAGCTGCTATTCTCTTTGCCATGAGTGATGTTATGGCCAAAAAGATGGTCACAACCGAAAACACCCAGACGATGCTCTTTTACTTTGCCGTTGGCACCACCGTTATTACGTTAGTTCCAGCCATTCTGGTCTGGCAGACACCTTCCTGGTACCAGCTCGGGATGCTCGCCCTGCTTGGCATTGGTGGAAATCTTATCCAGGTTTGTATGATCAGAGCTTTTTCGGCCACTGAAGCTTCTGCTTTAAGCCCCTTCCGCTATGTTGAGTTCGTATTTGCCGCCTTGTTTGGATTTGTTTTCTTTATGGAAATCCCAACCCTGGTAACCCTTGCCGGTGCTTCCTTCATCATCGCTGGCACGGCCTATATCAGCTATTACGAAACCCGCAAAGACCGGAAGAAAATTGCATAAGAACTTTCTCATTCTTATCAAATTTCTTCCAGTTCAAGCCGCCATCCCGCCTTTAACCCCCACTCATCGGTCATAAGGGAAAAAGCGACAATGCGCATATCCAGCCAGGGACAATAGGCAATAAAAATTTCTTTTAATAAGCCCTTTTCAGCAATAATCACCTTACGGCCGCTCACGCTTTGAATTTCTACTTCCGTCCGGGCGCCTGTTATTGCAAACACGGACCCTTCTCTTGGATCACGCTCCAAAAGAACTTCCCGTTCAGCAGTGTGACGCCACAACTGCTGATACAGCCAACACGCACCTCACTTCCCCGCCATAACCCCTCTAAAGCCAAAGACGCCCTGTCTTCACAGGAAATGATTGAGCGGAATTTGTGTGCTAATGGTTTTTCGGCATAAATGAGCGCGCCATTAATCGTACGGCGCAATAGCCCTGCCTCAATAGGCATCAGATGCTGAATGCACCCCCTTGCCGACAAAGGAGGAAAGCCGCCCCGGTTCAGGATAAGTTCTGATTCCATGTATCGTTTTCCTTACTGCGCCCATCGTGGCAGGTCAGCAATTCTTCCCCTGCCCGTTCGTCGGAAGTATGCCGTCAAGGCATCAACAGCTTCTTCCTCTGACAAAACTTGCACGTCTTCCTCTGGTTTAATCTGTGGTTCTTTCATAAATTACCCCCTAACAATTGAATCATAAAAATGATGAATAAGGTTTGCTCGCTGACTAGCGCCCCCATTCCCCGGTATTTCCGTAACGCACGCCAGGAAGCGTAAGGTTGCAGACTTGTTTCCCGAATGTCCCCCCGGTAACCAGAGGCAGGCCCCTTCCAAAGCCCGCCGCACTTTACCTGACAAAAGGGCTGCTTCTTCCATTCCGGGAGAATGGGAAAAGATACTGACTTTAATCTTTATGCGGGCTTGAATGGCTCTCCTCTTATCGCTTCCTTTGAGGGGATACGGCGAGCAGCTTTCCTCAAGCGCCACCAAAACTAATGGATATATAGCCTTGGGTGGGAGAGCCAAATGGACCCGCTGAGCAATACCCTCATTTAACAGATGACCTCTCACGGCTGTGAGTACCTGAAAATCACTCATGTTTCCTTCACCTCATACATCAAACAGACCATCCAGCAACGCCTCTGATCGATAAGAGGAGGACATAACAGGGCCAATGTCATGTCTTCCCACTTGATCCGGCCAAACCGTTCCCGGCGTAAGCGCAAGGTCACCTTATATTTTGATTGAACAGGATTTGCATTGTTCCACTCTTCTCCGAAAGCTTCCCGGCCTATAGAGGGAACGACCTTCGCCCAAACTGGACTACCCTCTTCCCAAAGCTCCGTGAAGGAGCCGTCTTGCTCCTCTACAATGCGCCGCTTCAAAAGAACGACGCGGTTAGAAAGATCCTGAATACGCATCATGCCAACCTCCGAATACGATAGGTATCCAGCATTTCCCGAACCAAAACATTTCGAGATACGGATCCTGCATCCCGCCCGGAATCCCGGTTTTCATAAAAATCCGCCACGCTCATCAAAATGGCCTGGCGTATAACAGGAGGAATATCGGATGGCCGATCTCCATATCCCGTTTCAAATTCAATTTCTACGGGCTCTGGAACATCTGCAAAAATCAATCTTGGAAGTTGATGGTTCATCTCAAGGCGATGCCGCCGGATGCGTTGCTTTTCACCTTTGGCCATTAAACGGTTGACCGATAAAATCGCCCGCAATGGCGGATACGGCAAGGTAACCGAAGAAAAATCATTCCCCGATACTGATAGTTGGGGAGGATGCGGCTTTTCCTTTTCCCAGATCAGACGCCAACTTTGCGTTAAGAGGGACCGTCCAAGATATTCTTCAACAAACCCTGTAGAAGCCTGAATGAGGGGACGCAAATACTCATCCTCATGGGCATGGTCAAGGCGCAAATGCGCCTTGACCTCTGATAAGCCCACGGGAAGAATCTCTAAGGTTCTTATACGTGTCAGCATGCCTTATCCCTTTGCAACGTGAATGAGTTTGACGGCGTCAAAATTGATGACATCCCCTCCAACCCGTTTGGTTGCATAGAACTCAACATACGGTTTGGCGCTAAAAGGATCTCGCAACACATGAAGCCCTGCACGGTCTACAATCTGGTAGGCTTCACGGAAATTCCCAAAGGCAATAGCTGCCGCCGATTTCTTTTCTTCTAAGGCCGGCATATCATCGGCAATAACAACGGGCGATCCCAACAGGGTTGCTGGCGTTCCTTCAGTCATGCTGGGTTGCCAGAGATATTGACGGTTTTCCCCTTTCAATGTGCGGATTGCCGCCAAGGCAGAACGCGCCATCACCCAGGCTGCCCCATTTAAATATTGGGCTTTCAGCGTGTGAAAGGCCTCAATCAAGACATCTCCATCCACTAAGGCGCCGTTGGATTTTGAGGAAATGACCTCAAACTTGCCCCATTCCCCTTTACCCACGTCAACCATCTCATAGGTAAGGAACCCCCTGGGTTTGCCCTTTCCATCCCCTGTGATAAAGGCTGTATTTTCACTTAAAGTCATCTTTTCCGCAATTTTTTGGGCCAGCCAGGTTTCAATATCTACCGTGGCGTCATCCAGAAGCTTTTGGCTTGCCCGGGGTTTGGCGTAGATCTGATGGACAGGAATGCGGATTTTCTGTAATTCCGGTGTTCTTGTCTCTGGACGCTCATCTGTTTCAGCTACCCAGCCAACCTCCGCCGCGCCTTTCTCCTGCAACAGTTCCAGGGCATCCGTTGAAATGGTTGTAACCCGGGAAATGCTGCGCATCGGTGAGGTCACCACCATGGTTGAATGGATCTTGTCCAGCATGCTTGGCGGTATCAGATATCCCCCGCTGGCGTCATTCAAACTGGTCAGTGATTTTTGCTCAATTCCTTCCATTCCTTTACGGACATAAGAAAAGAAGGCGGCTTTTTCACCTGTATCCTGCTCGGGGGCTTGGGCCAATTGAGGCCGTCCGGCCGCCGTTTCCAATCGGTTCAAGCGGCTTTGCGCCCGGTCAACGGCTTCATTGAGCCGGTTCACTTTTTCGTCAACCAAAGGATCTATTGCGCCCTTGGTTTCTAATTGGGTCAGGCGTTCATCATTTGCCGTTTTAAATTCCTGAAATGCCTGATGAAGCGTATCAATTGCTTCACGAATAATTTGTGTTGTCATGCGTCATATCCTTTCTAATTAAATGGTTGTTATATCGTGTACGGTCATATTTGTGCGGCATTTAAGAACCCCTCACCCGCCACAGCGCTACGCTAGTGGCAGGTGAGGGGCTGCAAAAACTCAAATGATAACCGATCTATCTCTCTCTTTAATCTTTGCCCCCTCCTCTTCTTAAAAGATTGCCCAATTGATCCAACCGCCCCACCAAAGCCTCTATCTCCGGTTCTTCCATTTTGACGCGTTCTACTTTGGCTTTAGGGTTGGCCGCAAACGTGACAAGCGAAACCTCCTGTAAATTCACTTCTTCCAAAATGCGTCCCTGGGAATTGCCTCCCCGCCGCGACCGCACGGTGGTAAAGCCAATGGACAAACCATCGACAATGCCATTTTTCAGCAAGCTATAGGCTTCACGACCTTGGGCAAGCTCCAGGAGCAGTTGCCCTTTGACAAACAATCCATGGCTGTCTTCACGGATTTCATGCCAAAGGCCGATGGGATGCCGGAAATCATGCTGCCATAAAAGCTTGGGCATTTTGCCCGCCTCTGCCCATGACTTGAGAGAAAGATCAAAGGCGCCGGAGGCAACCTGTTCCCCTTGGGCGTCCGTAATCCCAAAAACAGAGGCATAACCACTGAAACTGCCATCAGCATCCCAGCTTTTGACGGATAAGGAGCCATCAACTATTTTTTTCATGAGTTTTTCCTTGGTAGAGGTTGGAAAGAATGATATCGCCCTCAGGAAGGGGGCCATACCCCACCGCTTGGCGTTTTTCATTGATGGTAAGGAAGTTGGCGGCGGCAATTTTAGACCAAACGGCTTCCCGTCGGGGAGCCAAGGCTGGAATAGCGTCCGCGTTATAGCTGAGGCGTAATTTTTCATCAAACGCCGGAGCCAGCCAGAGGTTAAATTCGGCTACAAAAAACTCGAGAAGCGGGATGATCGTATCTTCCCATAAGTGGAAGCGGGCCTCTTTGTAATTGGAAAAAGTGGCGTCGCCCGGCACACCCACGAGCATGGGCGGGACCCCATAACTTTGCGCAATCTCACGGGCAGACAGGTTTTTCCCCTCAATAAAATCAAGGTCTTTAGGAGACAGGCCCATCTCCCGCCACTCACAGTCCCCCTCCAGGACAAGGATTTGCCCAGCGTTTTTATGGCCTTGGTAAACTTCCCTCAAATCCTGCCGTAAGGAATCGCGCTGTTCGTCACTCATCCCCCTGGCATGAGGAGAAGGACGCACAATCAATCCCCCGCTGGGTCGACCACCGTTTTGCAGCAAGGCCAGATTATGACCGGCAACCGCATTATGCTGGTCTATGCTTTGCGCCGCCGCCTCAATAGGGCTCATGCCATACCAATCATTCAAGGGGTGAAAGTTTTTGAGGTGCAGGATGGGAGAATGACCCGTAACTGGGTCACAAGGAATAATTTTGCGTTGCCCGCCAACGCTATACTCGTAAGCTACCGGAATGCCCCCTGCCCCCGGAATAATTTTGATCCGGTCGGGACGTAATGGGTGAAGTTCTGTCGGGAGCCCTTGATGATCCATAACCGCTTCAATATAGGTATTCCCCGAAAGAAGGAGATAGCCCGTCACGGCTTCCATGAAGGCTGAGCCTGCCTGGCGGGGACTGGGAGAATTGAGGAGGTCAAGCAGCGGGTGCTGCTCAAGCTCTGCGTCACCACGGTAGAGGAGCCAGGGAACGCTTCCCAGTCCCCGTGAGACCAGGTTCACACAACGGTAAACAATGACGTTCTTCTGGTAGCCTTCCGCCGCAAGCGCGTCATACCGGCGGGGCGTCCAGACCGGGTTCCCCACCATTCCACAAGCCACAAGGGGAGCAACGCTGCTTGCTTTGGTTGAAGACCTTTTGCTTTTATGTAGAAATACTGATTTTAAATAAGCTTTCATTTCGAGAAAACACCTTTCAACAATTTATGAAAGATGTTTTAACGATTGCCCTAAGTATTTGTCAAATTTTGAAATTGCCCTTCAGAGATAGGACTATTTTTGGGAAAAGTGGATGAAGAACCTAAACCTCAGTCTTCAAGAACTCTTCTTGCACTTAAAATTCTTTTCCTCGCCTCTCTTAAGCGCAGGGATTTTTCCAACCTGCTCCGGTTTAAGGCCTGCGTCCATAAATTGATGGGTATACTTTGTCTGTAACTCGCTTACTGCATGAATGATCGCCATTTGCGTCGGTTTGGTCACCGGATTGGCTTTGATAGCATTATTTGCTTCTATAAGCTTCTGCTTGTTTCCGGCATAAAGTTTAACGTCATTACAGAAGCTTTCCCCTTGTCCACTTTTGCGGTCTTCGGCAACGCATTTTTCAAGCTCATCAAGATTTAACCCACAATCCATAGTAGAATCAAACAGTTTGTTGGGAAGGGGGACTGTTCCTTTATATATATGTTTCTCAGGGTGGGTATCCGCCAAAACGGGGGCTACCAAGAGAGCTGCAACCAAAAACATGCTTAAGCGTTTCATGAAAATCTCCTATTCTTCGTTCATTAACCATAGAACCAATGATAGAGAGAAAGCCTTAATATTTTATGAATGTGGATTTTGCTGCTTTTCCCCGACCTTATACCAGCTGCTGCACAGCCTTTTGAATGCGGTGGCAGGCATCTTTCAGAATAGATGTTTCAAGGGCATAGGAGATGCGGATATAGGGAGACAGCCCAAAAGCATCCCCGCTAACGCTGCCAATACCAGCGCTGTCCAGGAGATACAGGGCAAATTCGTTGTCTGTCGTGATTTTTTTCCCTTGAGGAGTTGTTTTGCCTATAATTTCTTTGCAAGAGATATAAAGATAAAAGGCGCCCTCCGGCTTGAGGCACGATAATCCCGAGGTTGCGTTAATGATGTCAAGAGCCATGTCCCGCCGTTCCTGAAAGGTAGCCACCCACGGTTTCAGGAAATCCTGGGGACCCGTCAAGGCTACAATCGCAGCAGCTTGAGAAATGGTGCAAGCGCTCGAGGTGCTATGGGACTGAATCATACTGATTGCTTTAATCAAAGATTTTGGACCCGCCCCATACCCGATGCGCCAGCCTGTCATCGAGTGGGATTTTGAAACGCCATTAACCGTCAGAATGCGGTCCTGCAAGGCCGGAGCTACCGTTGCTAAGGTTGCATAAGCGACCTGATCATAAACCAGGTGCTCATAAATATCATCACTCAAGACATAAACATGAGGGTGACGCATCAGCACATCCGCCAATGCTTTCAGTTCATCGGCTTTATAAACGCGTCCCGTCGGATTTCCCGGAGAATTCAAAATCAACCACTTGGTCTTGGGCGTAATTGCCGCCTCTAAGGCGTCAGGCGTTAATTTGAAGCTGGATTCTTCCCCGCAAGGCACAACGACAGATGTCCCTGAACATAACTGGACCATATCGGGATAAGACACCCAATAGGGAGCCGGAATAATAACTTCATCCCCCTCTTCCACAGTGGCGACAAATGCATTAAAAATGATTTGCTTTGCGCCGTTTCCAACAATGATCTGGTCCACCCCATAGGTCAGCTGGTTATCTCTCAAGAACTTTTCCTGAATGGCCTTTCGCAACGGCAACAAGCCTTCTACGGCTGTATATTTGGTCATTCCTTGTGCGATGGCCTGAATTCCAGCTTGCTTAATATGCTCCGGCGTATCAAAGTCCGGCTCGCCGGCGCTTAAACTGATCACATCCCGTCCCTGGGCCTTTAATTCAGCAGCTCGTGCTGTCATGGCAAGGGTGGGAGACGGTTGAATGAGGCTTAAGCGGTGCGCCAGTATAGACATGGATTTATTCCTTATGATGATGTTAGAAAGCGTTCGTTAAGTTATAACCTGATCATAAACCAATTGGAATAGAGGAAGTGTGGGAAAATTCAGCTTCACGTTGTTATGAATCAAGCTTGCATATATCCTTATAAAGCATCTCCAAATCCTGGCATTCGTCTTCCGATAGCTCCTTGAACTCCTTTTCCCGAGCGTGTTTTGACAAAACCCCCTGGCTTTGGTGCAAGAATCGAATGAGCAGGTCCATGATATGATCAGGCATATCAAAGCGTGCAGTAATAGCGGCTTTTAAATGGTCGTATTGTTCAAGGTAGCGAATTTCCTCCGGCAAGGTTTTTTCAATTGTCTGGCGCACACAATCATAGAGGAACTCCGCCTGACGCGTCGCATCGAAATAACGGTACAGGTCAATCGTTTCATTGATCACCTCGACATTCCCCTGTGGGGTCGGCTGCCACTCAATGAAATCAAGACGCGGGCGGGAATAAGCTTCAAGAACCTGACGATATGCATCAATTCTTTCTAAGATAACAGCAGATACAGGAAAAACAACGCCTTTAGGGGAAAATCCTAATTGGTTGAACACATGATGGATAATATATCGGTGGATACGACCGTTTCCATCAGCAAACGGGTGGATAAAAACAAAGCCGAAAGCCAGGCAAGTCGCCAATAAAACAGGATCCATTCCTTGCTCTTTTGCAAGACTATATGTTTCTAATAAATTTTTCATCAGCGATGGTAAATCCTTCCACCGAGCAGAGATGTGATCAGGGATTGGCATACGGCTAAAACGGTCATGTTTTCCCACAAACCCTTCTTCCAGACGCAATCCTAGCTTCACAAACCGCTGATCTTCAATGACAATTGACTGCAGACGCAATAACTCTTCAACAGTTAACATATATTTCCCTGCTTGGCTGATCGCCCGCCCCCATCGCTCTGTACGATCCTTCCCCGGGCGTTCTCCCTCAATATCAAACGATGCCCGAGAATCACTCAGCAGCATAAAGGCAGATGCTCGTGTCAAAAGATCAGGGTGAATTGCCGCTGCTTGCTCCCTCGCTAGCTCGGCAAGATGGAGAGCGGCAAGCGCCTCCAATTTTTCTGTGCGCCGAATAAGGGGACAAAAACCTTGTGTTCCTGGCAAATTATTGTAAACGCGCTGACGGCGATAAGAGATAGCTTTCGTTGTAGCATACTGTAGTTTGGGATCTATAGCCTCAACAAAGTTTCCGGTAACAACATCAGGCATATCCAGAATTTTGCCCGTCAACCATTCATAAAAAAACCAGATTCGGCGGCTGTATTTACCTGTTGGCTCATGACGAATCCATTGAGCTATTTTTTCAGGGTTAATTTTTTTAAAGAGAGCGTTGAGAACCGCCAAATCTACCCCTTCATATTTTAAAGCGAAAGTTAGATGGCCTGATAAAGCATGGCTCGGTTGATGTCTCACTGTAAATGCCGCCCAATGCTCTGTTTTATAGAGTCGATGATGGTGACTGATAAAACAGAGCCTTTCCGGCAAGGGGATTTGTAAATCATAATGATCAATAAGAGCTGCGTAACCGACAAGGTGCACTTCTTTTTCAGGCAGAGCGCGCTCTCGGAAAAAAGTATAGACTTTTAGTTCTGCCACAAACGATCTCCTCTAAAAATTATTCTTTTCGGATAAAGCTACCATGAAAAATGATTTAAAACAGGATAATTTGTGAAAAACGATTATAAACGACCTAGTTTCATGAAAAATAATTGCAATTCACTGCAATTTGTGAAAAACGATTATAGATATCGATAAGTCGTGAAAAAATACTTACAATGTGTCAAAGTTCGTGAAAAACACTTATAAACGACCTATTTTTGTGAAAAATAATTACAAACCATATTTACTTATGAAAAACGCTTACAAATAAGAAGCAAGGGAAATTCTGTACTTTTGTGCCATAAAAGGGTACATATATAAGGAAATAGCCCTTGAGATACCGAGCAGATAATGACCAGACAGAACGTTAATGATATTTCTTTCGAGCAAGCGTTGAGCGAGCGGTACCTGGCGTATGCCTTGTCGACGATCACTTCTCGATCTCTGCCGGATGTGCGTGATGGCTTAAAGCCTGTTCACCGTCGCTTAATTTATGCCATGCAGCAGCTGCGCCTTAATCCGACTTCCAGCTTTAAAAAGTCGGCCCGTGTGGTCGGTGACGTCATGGGTAAATTCCACCCCCATGGAGACCAAGCCATTTATGATGCCCTGGTGCGCCTTGCCCAGGACTTTTCCGTAAGGTATCCCCTCATTGACGGACAGGGAAATTTTGGCAATATTGATGGGGATAATGCAGCTGCCATGCGCTACACAGAGGCACGCTTAACAGAGGCGGCTGCCCTTTTGATGGAAGGCATTGATGAAAATGCCATTGATTTTCGCACCACCTATGACGGCGAATCTGAAGAGCCAATGGTTTTTCCAGCCGCCTTTCCCAACCTTTTGGCCAATGGTTCCAATGGCATTGCCGTTGGGATGGCCACCTCCATTCCCCCCCATAACCTTGCAGAGCTTTGTCAGGGGTTAATCCTCCTGATTGAAAAACCAGATGTTTCTCTCGCAGAATTGGTCGCCCTCATTCCGGGACCTGACTTTCCCACTGGAGGCGTTCTGGTTGAAGGCAAGGAGTCTATCCTCAAAAGTTATGAGTCCGGCCGAGGGAGTTTCCGCTTAAGAGCCCGCTGGGAAACAGAGCCGGTTAAGGGGGGCGCCTACCGCATTGTTGTAACCGAAATTCCCTATCAGGTTGGCAAGTCTAAGCTGATTGAAAAAATTGCGGACCTCTTATCGGAAAAAAAGCTGCCTCTCCTCGGGGACATCATTGATGAATCCACAGAAGAGGTGCGCCTTGTCCTCGAACCAAAAAGCCGTATGGTCGATGCAGAAGTGCTGATGGAATCCCTCTTCCGTCATACTGACCTGGAAACACGTATTTCGCTTAATATGAATGTCCTCGATGGTGGAAAAACACCGAAGGTTATGAATCTTAAAGAAGTTCTGCAGGCCTTTTTGAATCACCGCCAGGAAATTCTGACACGACGAAGCCAACACCGTCTCCAGCAAATCATCAATCGCTTAGAAATTTTAGAAGGCTACCTCATTGCGTATTTGAATATTGACGAGGTCATTCGCATTATTCGTGAAGAAGATGAGCCTAAGTCCATTATGATGGAACGGTTTAAACTGACAGACGTCCAAGTTGAAGCAATCCTCAATATGCGCTTGCGGGCTTTGCGCAAGCTCCAGGAGATTGAAATCCGCCAGGAACATGATGCCTTGTCGAAAGAGCGAACCGAATTAACCGACCTCCTTCAAAACCCTGCAAAACAATGGAAGCGCATCAAGAATGATGTAAAAACGATTGAGAAACAGTTTGGTCAGAATACAGCGCTCGGAGCCCGCCGCACAACTTTGGCCGAAGCTCCTCAAGTTGTCTTGGTTCCCATTGAAGCGATCATTGAGCGAGAAGATGTCACGGTTATTTGCTCTGCCAAGGGCTGGATCCGAGCGGTTAAAGGCCATCAAGTCTCTGCAGATGACTTGAAATATAAGGATGGAGATGAAGGACGGTATGTCATTTCCACCCAAACAACGGACAAACTGGTTATTTTTGCAACGAATGGCCGTTTTTATACCCTTGGGGTGGACAAGCTTCCCCGCGGACGGGGCCATGGGGAACCGTTGCGGTTGATGATTGACCTTGATAACACGGAAGACGTTATTGAGATGATGGTGATTAAACCGGAGACTCTACCGGCAGAAAAAGAGAGTGCCCCTCATTATCTTGTGGTTTCAACAGATGGCCGGGGATTCCGAGTTTGTGCGAATGATATCTTGTCTCAGACCCGTAACGGCCGTCAGGTAATGGTCTTGACAGGTGACGCAAAAGCGATGGCCTGTTTGCCCATACCAACAACCGAAGCAGCGGCATCCCCAAGTTTGCTTGCAATCATTGGCGAAAACCGCAAACTTGTTATTTTTCCTGTGATGGAGGTTCCTTCCCTTACCCGGGGACGCGGAGTTACACTCCAAAAATACCGCCAAGGGGCGACTTCCGATATTAAAATTTTCCAGGAAGACGCTGGCTTAACCTGGCGCCGCAGTGGGAAAACCTTGAAAGAAACTGACTTGCGTCCCTGGACCGCGCGGCGTGGCGCCATTGGACGGCTGGCTCCCATCGGTTTCCCACGTAACAACAAGTTTGAGGGGTAAGAGAATTTATCCTACTTTCCCTGTTGGAGGTACAGGAAGGTGACGTAGATTTTTCTTCTGTTCTATTAT
>CAZXMD010000031.1:0-13485 GCA_964641635.1 uncultured Candidatus Finniella sp.
ACCAAAACAGAAACCATCGATGTGCTGGATGCTGTTGGCAGCAATATCCGGGTTGATAGCCGTGGCCGAGAAGTGATGCGGATACTGCCTCGCCTGAACGAAGAAATTAATGAGGAATGGATCTCCGACAAAACCCGCTTTGCTTATGATGGCTTGAAACAGCAACGCCTGGATCATCCTTATATCCGGAAAAATGGTAAATTGACCGCAGCTTCCTGGGAAGAGGCCTTTATGTACATCCGGAAAAATCTTGAAAGACTTGAGGGGAATGAAATAGGCGCCCTGGCAGGTGATCAGGCTGATTGCGAATCAATGGTTGCTTTAAAGGACCTGATGACAAGCCTGGGCAGTCCCCATCTGGATTGCCGTCAAGACGGAACCCACTGGGATACCCGATCCAGAAGCACTTATCTTTTCAACACAACCATTGCAGGCATTGAAAAGGCTGACCTCATCCTCCTGATCGCGACCAATCCACGGCTTGAAGCACCCCTCATAAATGCCCGCATCCGTAAGCGTTATTTGATAGGTGGGTTACAAAATAAGCTGGAAGTTGGACTCATTGGCCCGGAGGGTGACTTAACCTACCCTCATGATCTTTTAGAAAACCATGCAAAGACCATTAAGGATATCCTGGAAGCAAAACATCCTTTCAGTAAAAAACTAAAAGCCGCTAAACGGCCCATGCTGATCTTGGGACAAGGCGCTATGAATCGACGGGATAGTCTGGAAATATTATATTTATGCCAGAAAATTGCTGAAAAATATGGCCTCATTCAAAGCGATTGGAATGGATTTAACACGCTCCATGTCGCTGCTGCACGGGTGGGTGGCCTCGACCTCGGCTTTTTACCTCAAAAAAGAGGAGCCCATGATACGGCAGGCATACTGAAAGCTGCCCATAGCGGTAAGCTGAAAGCTCTCTATCTCTTAGGGGCAGATGAAATTCCGATGACAGAACTGGGTGAAGCCTTTGTTATCTATCAAGGCCATCATGGAGATGCTGGCGCACACCGTGCAGATGTCATTCTCCCGGGGGCTGCATATACGGAAAAAAATGCGACTTATGTCAACACGGAAGGTCGACCGCAGCATACCATTCAAGCCGTTCATCCCCCTGGAGAAGCCAAAGAAGATTGGCGCATCGTCCGGGCGCTTTCTGATACCCTTGGTCATTCCTTACCTTATGATACGCTGGAAGAAGTCCGGAGTCGATTAATCGCCGTTAACCCGATCTTTCAAACCATAGGCCGAATCATGCCATCTCCCTGGGAATTGCTTCCCCAAGGAACGCCCGAAACCTTAAGCCAACTGGCTTTTCAACTTCCTATTAGCAATTTTTACAGGACAGATCCGATTAGCCGACACTCCCTGAATATGGCACAATGTACCCAATCGCTTAATCAACAGCAGCAGGTATCCCATGGATAGCGTGAGTAATATGGAAAGTTTGGTAACCATACTTTGGAGTTATATCCTCATAACTGCTGGTATTTGCGGAAAAATCCTGCTGTTGGTCATCCCCCTCATTTTAGGAATTGCTTATCTCACATTAGCGGAGCGTAAAGTCATTGCCGCCATGCAACTGCGCCGCGGCCCAAACCGCGTTGGTCCCTTTGGTCTCCTACAGCCCATTGCTGATGGCCTGAAGCTACTCCATAAGGAAATTATTATTCCTCAAGCCTCAAACCCGTTCCTGTTTATCCTGGCGCCTGTACTTACCTTCAGCCTGAGCCTTGCAGCTTGGGCCGTTATCCCTCTTGATCTTGGGCTGGTTCTGGCAGACATCAACGTTGGAATATTATATCTATTCGCCATTTCGTCCCTTGGCGTCTATGGCATTATTGTTGCGGGGTGGTCGAGCAACTCAACCTACGCCTTTCTAGGGGCCCTTCGCTCTGCAGCGCAAATGATCTCCTATGAAGTTTCTATGGGACTCGTCATTATTTCCGTCCTGTTATGCTCAGGCTCCTTGAACCTGAGTAAAATTGTCCTCGCCCAGGAGAAAATGTGGTTTGCCATTCCCCTGTTCCCAATGTTTATTGTTTTTTTTTATCTCTATCCTGGCCGAAACGAACCGCACCCCCTTTGACCTGCCGGAAGCGGAAGCGGAACTTGTCGCCGGATACCATGTAGAATATTCTTCTTTGGCTTTTGCCCTATTCTTTCTGGGGGAATACGCCAACATGATTCTGTTGAGCGCGATGACCACCATTCTCTTCTTCGGCGGTTGGTTACCCCCTCTCGCTATGGCTCCCTTTACCTGGATTCCGGGACTGGTCTGGTTTCTGCTCAAAATCTGTTTCTTCCTGTTTATTTTCTTGTGGGTTCGTGCAACTTTACCTCGGTACCGTTATGATCAGCTCATGCGCCTGGGCTGGAAGGTCTTTCTGCCTTTTTCTCTTATCTGGGTCGTCTTGACCGCTGGTGTTTTAATATTTATGGGATGGATCCCGAACGGATCCTAGGAGTCAAGATATGTCATCCTTCATACGCCGCTTTCGTTCCTGGGCTTTGGTTGAGATTATCGTCGGTCTGGCAAAGAGCTTTCGCTATATTTTCAAGCGAAAAGTCACCCTCAATTATCCTTATGAAAAAGGACGGTTAGGCCCCCGATTTCGGGGAGAGCATGCTTTGCGCCGCTATCCCAATGGCGAAGAACGGTGCATTGCCTGTAAATTATGTGAGGCCGTTTGCCCCGCTCAAGCCATCACGATAGAAGCGGAAGAGCGCGCTGACGGCAGCCGCCGGACCACACGCTACGACATTGACATGATAAAATGCATTTACTGTGGTTTGTGCCAGGAATCTTGCCCGGTTGACGCCATCGTTGAAGGGCCTAACTTTGAATTCTCCACCTTTACACGGGAAGAACTCTATTACGATAAGGAAAAACTTCTCTCCAATGGAGATCGATGGGAACAGGAAATTGCGGAAAACCTTAAAACGGATGCAAAATATAGATAGGATATCATGATGGTAGAAACGGCTCTTTTTTATTTATTTTCAGGCACCATGATTGGGGCCGCCGCTATGGTGGTTGCGGGTCGTCATCCCGTTCATTCCGTTTTATTTCTCATCCTGGCATTTTTGAATGCGGCCGGATTGTTTCTGCTGGCAGGCGCCGAACTCCTTGCCATGATTCTCATTATTGTCTATGTAGGGGCCGTAGCCGTCCTCTTTCTGTTCGTCGTCATGATGCTGGACACCAGCTTTTCCGAACTCTCACGCGGGTTTGCAAAATATGGATTGATGGGATCTTTCGTCGGCCTCATTCTAGCCGGCGAACTGATCACCGTTGGGGTATTATGGATGTCCCATCCCAGCACTCAAAAAGAACTCTCCCAACCCATAAATGACGCCACAACAAATGCCCATGCCCTTGGACAGATCCTGTACACGGATTATTTTTATATCTTCCAGCTCTCTGGCATTATTCTCCTCGTTGCCATGGTGGGAGCCATTGTCCTCACCCTTCGCAAACGCACCGGCGCCCTCCACCAAAACTACCAAGCTCAACTCGATCGTTGCCCTGAGAACACCCTGGAGATGGTAAAAGTTACCCCAAGGCAAGGTCTGTTTGAGCAAAGAGAAATATGAAGGACCAAAACCATGATTCAACTCACCCTTGCCCACTATCTTGTCGTCTCATCCATCGTCTTCACATTAGGCGTCGTTGGCGTGTTTTTGAATCGGCGCAACATCATTATCGTATTGATGTCCATTGAACTTATGCTGTTGGCTGTAAATATTAATTTTGTGGCTTTTTCATGGTTTCTGAAAGATTTGGCAGGCCAGGTCTTTTCTCTCTTTATCCTCACCGTCGCCGCCGCCGAAGCCGCCATTGGTCTTGCTATTCTCGTCGTCTACTTCCGCAACCGCTCCACCATTAACGTAGGCGATATGACCACCCTGAAGGGATGATCACAACCCTTTTCCCATATCGATATCCCTTGGGTCCCCTTTATAGCCATCAGGATCATTGAAGGACATTTCGGCGTAACCCGCTTGTTGGTAAAAGGGCTTAGCTTCGGGCGATGCTTGCGTATGAAAAGACCGGATTCCTTGATGGCTCAACCACCTTTCAAGTTTTGCCAAAAAGTACTGCCCCATTCCCTGCCTGCGGTAAGCTTCTTCTATCACAATAATCCTGAGCGCTGCCCGGTTGTTCGGCCAGAATTGGAGGTGAGCATATCCAACAATATCGCACCCCTCCATGAGAATAACGTGAAAATGGTTGGGATCGTCAAAAGTCCAGGTATAGGGATCTTCCATGTTCACAAGGCCAAAGAAATACTGCTGCCGCATGCGTTTGACCGCCGCCCACTCCCGATCGGTGAGGGCCTGCACCATGGTCATTCCTCGAAACCCTGCTTTCTGAAGCATTTCTTTAACAAGGTCATCTTTGGAAAGGGTATAAGACGCACGGTCTTGCCTGAAAGTCTTGGCTAACTCTAATTTCAGGCCCTCATAGCGCTTCAGTTCATCGGGATTTGATCGGAGATAATCACGAAAAATTAAATGCTTATCAATCTCCGGATTGCCCTCTTCCCAGATATGCAAATGGCAGCTGCGGTTGCTAAAGTAACGCCGAAAGAGCATTCCCAGCTCTCCCCGCCCTTCATAACCAAGGCTTTCTAAAGCTGCGGCATTGACCTTCAGGATATCTTTCACCACAGGAACCATATCAATAATGGGCTTGGCGGAAAGCCCCGGGACAGAGGTTGACCCAATATGGTGAACCGCCACGCAATTCTCCCCCAAAGCTGCCCGGATTCTGGCCGCTTCTTGCGCGAATCGTTCCGGCCACTGGGGATCATAAGGAACAACCTCAACGGCAGGATCTTGGGGGTTCGTTTTTCGACTGGCTTTCAGCATGAGTTCCACCATTTTTGAAAAGACCGTATCACAACCATGAAAGGAATATCAAACCATATTCGATTCACTTTTTTGAGCTAGAACAGGTCGCTTATCCCCTCAAGGTTAAGCTTTTGAATGGGAGGAAGCCCCGACTCGTCATCACTTTGTTTTTGGGCGCTTCCACTGGAAAGAATCAATTTTTTTGAAGAACGGTCTGAATCTTTCCGAAGACGAACAGGAACGTGAAGGGTTACCTCACTATCTTCTGTTGAATCGGTAACCGATTGAGAACTCCCGCTTGAATTTAACGGTTGGGTCGGTTGAAGAGGAGAAGAAAGTCTTTTTAAGGTTTCCAGTTTTTCAGGCGTCAAACCAAAACCAAAGAGACATTCTGTAAGGGTTTTGCGAAAAAGTTCCGTGAAAAAAGGGATCAAAAGATCACGGTCTTGAATAAACATTTCATTTTCTTCTAATTTCCGAGATTTTTGACGGTTAACCATACGCCCTATAGTCCCACTAATTCCCTCGGTCGCATTACATTTCTCCTGAAATAGCTGGTCGGGGAGTACCTGTTCCTGCGAAGGAAGAGACTTGCCCTCTTTAATAGCTTGACATTTTTCTTTAAAAAACAGGATTTTTTTTGCATTTCCGATAAGGCGGGTAATATCTAAGGTTCCTGCTTTTAATGATTCATCAGCGAACCCATCCACCATAGCTAGAAGAAAAACATTTTCTTCTAGTTCTGCAAGGAAGCTATCTTTATTTTCATCCTCCAGGAATTTCCGGTCAAACAAGCTGAAAACTTCAATAGAAACCCAGTCATGCATCAATTCCGTTGGGTCTAATAAAGGAAAAACCGTAAAAAGAGCGGCTTTATTGTTTCTACAAAACGCCGTGCCCGCTCTTGTTGAGTCAAGGTAAAGACCCAAATCACTCATGTCTGTTTTTTTCAGATTCCCGTGGTACCTGGTGATTAAATCTTCATACTCCTCAAAGAAGCGTAAAATCTTTGGCAGCAGTTGCGCTCCTTGAATACCTGGGACATAAGAATAAGCTCTTGGGAAGTCAAACAGCAAATGCACACTCTTCTTCTGCTTGATAAAATCCGGCAATCCCTGAGGTTGCGAACTGTATGAATATTGTCTGTAGTTCCGAATTTCCTTCAAAAGGCCCGTTCGAATAGGGGTTATGTCAGCAATTTTAGGGAATCTTCGAACAGATGGTTTCAATTTTTTCACTGGCCCATAAGAAGGAATTTTCCATTGTCGCTGGATATCAGCAGGAATATTGATTGGTATGAGATGAGAAGCAATCGGATTCTTGTTGGCCGAACTCCAGAACCACGACCAGGAATGAGACGCTGTCTGATCGGACGGCTTTATAAACTCACTCAAAGTCTGCATGATGGGTGCAATATCAACGGTTAGGCTTTGTTGATCGGAATAATCAGAAATGTCTGTTGTACTGTTAGAACTGCTTCTCCAATAAGAGGCTTTTTGTGGCTGCTCATCTTTTTTAACGCGGCCCGTCGCTTTGTTAAGGCCCGCATTGATTGTTTCCCGGATAACATTAACGATAATTTTTTGCAGATTTTTTTTAAGAAGCTTGCTCATATCCACTTCTACAGAAGAGTTCTGGCTTTCTTTTGGTCCCTCTTTCCGGGGAGAGTCCGACTTTCCAGCCAAAGCATCTTTCATCGCTTGATCAAAAGCTTCCCGCACCCTGGTTTCCAGATCCTCATCCGTGGTTTGTTTCAAACACTCCTCCATAAGAGGCTCCACGGCACTTTTTATGGTGGACGCAATATGAGCCTCTATCTGCTTATATAATTTACTATTTTCCAAAATCTTCTTTAATTGAGCATCTTCTCTTGAAGCTTCTTCCCGGAGGCTCCACAAAGTGCTATTCGACGTTTTTAAATCCATAAATGTCGGCAGAAGCTCTTCATAAAGGGATTGAGCCTTTAAGAGTATGCTTTGAACGAGCAGATCATCCAACAGGCTTAAAATCAGGGGGGGGTTATTTTCCTGATTCAAAAACGAATGAAGCATCAAAATAGTCTGGCTTTTCGTAAGTTGAGGCGGCAATTCACGCCACCACTGACTAAAGCATTCATAATCCAGCAAAAATTGACGCATTGTTTGAGAACCAGGATTGCAGATAGAAAGGAGCCAGACACGGAGCATTTCCGGCAACTGCCCCATTGCTTCATGGGCAACTTCTTCCGTGGAAACCGTTGGTTTTTGAACTTCCGGGTTCTGCAATTTACTTTTAGGAGTTTTTTCTTTTTTTGATGCTTTTTTCTTCTCTAAATCCTCAAGAATTTCATCTATTGTTTTGAATTTCTTCAAAGCTCCTTCAACTGAGTATGCCATCAGCACCCGCCAATCTGCGCTCTTCGGGCAATGGCGTAAATTCTCCGGGTTTCGCCGATGCCCCGGAATCAAGGTCGGAATATGCCTTTCAAGTTCTGCCATGTCTCTCAAAATTTTAGGAAACCCTTGAAGAAATACCGATACTTGTTGACTAACCGGATTGACCTGTTCAGGAATTGGCCTTTGAGGTGGCTGGGACAATGAGGAACTCTGGGAAGACAAACGGGTAGTAGGTAAAGTAGGTGTTTTCTGAACTGATTTCTTATCGGAAGAGTCAAATAAATTGCCCCAAAAAGGAGTCTCCTCTGAACTGTAAACTGAAGCCGATAGGGAAAAACAAGAAATCAATACAAGCCATTTATAAACCCCCTTTTTTCCTAAAATATTCATCACCAAATTCCCCAACAACCTCATTTAAAGAAAATAATTCTCTCTGTGCCTCAATTCGTTCCAACACACAAAACAGATATGGTTCTATGGTAGGTCAAATTAAGTTTGGATATCAATATGGTTAAATTTTTAGATAATTTTTGTGATTGGTTTCTTGCATTGGGAGATCAGGGCAAAAAAGATCTTTGCTCACTAATGCTGGGTTCTTGGGAAATACCTACCCCCTCACCCGCCATTACGCTCAGGCTTCAGGACGACCCCACAAGGGGAGAAGTACTCAATACAAACGTGAACCGTACCTCTCCCCTTGTGGGAGAGGTCGCCATAAGCAAAGCGTTGGCGGGTGAGGGGAAAGTATACGCATAGGGGCAACTTGCAGTCCGGTGCCCCCCAAAAAACAATCGATCCCAGTTCTATTCCGCAGTTTCTGTAGCTTGAACTTCAGCAACGGGAGTTGACTCAGGAGCAGGCGCCGCCTTAACGGCAACAGCCCCTGAAAGACCTTTTGCCTGTAATTTATGACGGGAACGTTCTGCGATACGGGCGCTCTTACCGGTACGGTCACGCAAATAGTACAACTTCGCCCGACGAACATCACCATGACGAATGACTTCAATGCGGATATTGGGGGAATGCAAAGGAAATACGCGCTCAACACCCTCTCCATTGGAGATTTTGCGCACCCTAAGGGAAGAATTAAGGCCCCGAAGTTTGCGACCGATCACAACACCTTCATAGGGCTGGATACGCTGACGGTCCCCTTCAACCACTTTCACGTGGACACGAACTGTGTCGCCTGCGCGAAAATCGGGAATTTCTTTCCCTTGTGTTAATTTCTGGACTTGCTCTTGTTCAATTTGTTGTAAAAGGTTCATTGTTTTCTTCCCATCTGTTCCAGATATCGTACCCACAAATCAGGCCGTCGTATCTGCGTTATTCTTACCGCTTCTTTTTGACGCCAAGCGGCAATTTTTTGATGATCGCCTGAAAGAAGCACCTCAGGCACGATCTTATCTTTCCAAATCTGTGGTCGAGTATACTGTGGATACTCTAATAATCCTAGCTCAAAACTTTCGCTTGCTAAAGATTCTTCCTTACCAATTACACCAGGCAGCAAGCGAATACAAGCATCAAGTAACGTGAGGGCGGCAATTTCACCCCCAGAAAGGACATAATCCCCGATACTGACCTCCTCCATTCCCTTCTCTTCCCAGTGTTCAATCACACGGTGGTCGACTCCTTCATAACGCCCACATAGAAGGGTCACGCCAGAAGATTCCAGTGCATAGCGGCGCACCATGGACTGGTCTAAAGGTTTGCCACGGGGCGTTAAATAAATCAGCGGGCGGCCTGTGCTCGCCTTCTCACGAAGTTTCACGTGCTCTAGGGCTGCATCCACAACATTTGGGCGCAAAACCATGCCCGCGCCCCCCCCAAAACACGTATAAAAAAAGGGTTGATGCTTTTCGGTTGGAAAATACCCGATAAGGGTAGGGTGCAAAGAACCGAGTACCACTACCAAAGCCTTTCCCGACAAAGAATGTCCCAAAGGCCCTGGAAATACTTCCGGAAATAAGGTCAGTACGGTAGCTGACCATGGCTTGGAGGCTTTCAGATTCATTCTTCTTCTCCACCGGTCTCCCTCACCGTTGCCGAATCTAACAGGAAGTCGCGGTCAATCTGGATGCCGCCTTCGGATTCCTTTGCCGGCAACCGGATAAACGGCACAGCGAGCCGGGTAAAAGGAATTGTATAGAGATGGTAATTTGCATCAATAATTTCCAGGAAGTCACCAGCGCCAAAATTACTGATGGCCTTGACGTGGCCAACATCCTGACCTTCCAGATCACAAACCTTCATCCCGATCAAGTCGCTGTGATAGAACTCTTCCGAAGGAAGGTCCGGCAGCTGGCTTCGCTCGACATAAAGCTTTGTTCCCCGCAAGGCCTCCGCTTGGTTCCTATCCCTAATGCCCTCAACCGTCACAATGACACAGTCAGGCGGCGCCAACCTTACGAATTTTAAGGAATATTCTTTCCCTTTTTCATCCCGCAAAGCCCCATAAGTCAAAATACTTTTTGGGGTTTGTGTAAATGTTTTAACTTTAACAGCACCCTGGATACCATGAGCCGCGCCAATAACAGCCAATAAGATCATGGTATTATCTATGACAGGAGTTCCTATGCAGTCTCTTTGGTTTCTGGGGCTGCCTCTTCAGGTGCAGAAGCTTCTTCAACAGGTGCCGGAGCTGCTTCCTCAACAACGGCAGGAGCCGCGGCTTCCGGAGCTGGCGCTTCTTCAACAGGTGCCGGAGCTGCTTCCTCGACAACGGCAGGAGCCGCAGCTTCCGGAGCTGGCGCTTCTGGCTCAACAGCCGGAGCTTCTTGAACTACAGGAGCTTCTGCGACAGGAGCTGGAGCCGCTTCAACAACTGGCTCTGGAGCATTTTTTGCTGCCTCAAGGGCTTCTTGCTCTGCTTTAAAGCGCTCTTGGGCTCGCTTCTTTGGCGCTGACTTCTTAGGGTCTTGCGCACGCGCTTTCTTTTCAACGAGCCCGGCATTTCCTAAAAACAGTTCAACACGATCTGTTGGCTGAGCTCCAACGGACAACCAATGCTTGATGCGCTCAATATTCAGAACAATACGCTCCGCATGGTCGCGGGGCAACAACGGGTTATAAGTCCCAACTTTTTCAACAAAGCGACCATCCCGCGGACTGCTTGCTTCTGCAACCACAATCCGGTAAAAAGGACGCTTTTTTGCCCCACCACGTGCAAGACGAATTTTTAATGCCATTTCTTTCTCCTTACTCTTTCTCTTAACCTCTAATGACCAAATAGCCCTTTCAAGCCTTGACGCATTAACCCTTTTTTTCCCATTTTACCCATTTGCTTCATCATGTGCTGCATCTGCTGGAACTGTTTGATCAGCCGATTCACATCAACCACCGTTGTTCCTGACCCAGAAGCGATGCGTCGTTTACGCGAAGCATTCAGCAAACGGTAATCCCGTCGTTCCTGACGTGTCATTGACCGGACAACAGCCAATTGCTGACGGATAATACCATCATCCATGCCCGCTTCAGCAATCTTATCCTTAAACTTGCCGATTCCGGGCAAAAATCCCATCATTTTACTGATACCGCCCATCTTCAACATTTGTTCCAATTGACTGGCCATATCATCCATGTCAAAAATGCCCTTCTGAAGCTTTTCAGCCATCTTTTGAGCATCTTCTGCATTAATAACTTCCGACGCCCGCTCAACCAAGCTGACAACGTCGCCCATATCTAGAATACGTCCAGCGATCCGGGTTGGCTGGAAAATTTCCAATTGATCCAGTTTTTCGCCCATACCCATCAATTTGATAGGACATCCTGTAACGGCACGCATAGACAATGCGGCGCCCCCACGGGCATCGCCGTCAACACGGGTCAGGACAATTCCCGTAATGCCGACCTGGTCCTGAAATGCCTTCGCGATCGTAACCGCATCCTGTCCCGTCATGGCATCTGCAACCAACAGGGTTTCGATTGGCTTTGCTTGCGCCTTTATCTCCGCCACTTCCCTCATCAACACATCATCGATGTGGAGGCGGCCCGCACTATCCAGCAACACGACATCAAAGCCTTGTAACCGGCCAACGTCCATTGCCCGCTTGGCAATGGCGAGAGGTTTTTCCCCTTCCACAATGGGCAAAGCCTCAATCTCAAGCTGTCGACCGAGAGAGGCCAGCTGCTCTTGTGCAGCGGGACGATACACGTCCAAAGAAGCCATCAGCACTTTTTTTGCGTGCTTTTCCGTTAAAAGCTTCGCAATCTTACCAGTTGACGTCGTCTTCCCTGATCCTTGCAACCCGACCATAAGGATCGCCAAAGGAGCCGAAGCGGCTAAGTTCAAGGACTCAGCCTCACTCCCTAACATCAGCACTAAATGATCATGAACAATTTTCACAACCATTTGGCCTGGCGTGACGCTGTGAATAACGTCCTGGCCAATTGCTTTCTCGCGAACTTCCTCAACAAACTGCTTCACTACAGCCAGAGAAACATCCGCCTCAAGAAGAGCGACCCGAACCTCTCGCAAGGCTGCAACAACATCTGCTTCCGTTAAAGCGCCCCGCCCGCGTAAACGATCGAGAATTCCCGTCAAGCGCCCCGAAAGTGTTTGAAACATGCCTAATTCGCACCAAGTCCTAAAATTAAACGCACAAGCCCCCCAGCCTTAAAACCGGAGGGGCTTTACACATTATTTATAGACCTCTTCTGCCGACGTCAAGCTTAATGTCTGAAAAATCAGCCAGAAAGCAGGGAAATTATCGATCTCTCGATATATAAAAATCCTTTTCATCCAAATGTATGGTTATAACATGTTCATCTGCAAGGGATTCGCGGTGCACGTCCGGCGTACCATAGCGTGCAAATACAAATCCTCCCTTTCCATAGGCCTTTGTCGGATTTATCGCTTCAGAGTCCATTTCTTGACCCGGAACAACTTCCCAGGAAACAACGTCCATATCATTGGCATGGTCTTTTTTGAGTTGAGATTCCTGTTCAAAGAATTGGTCTGCAGTCATTTTTGAGACTTCTCCCATAACCCCGTCATCATAGATAATGACGAGGCGTACGGCGATTGGTGAATTGCCATTCACATTTTTGGCCACTTTAAAATTAACTTTCTCCAGCCAGATTTTTGCTTTCTCCATTTTCGCAGCCCCCATAAGGGCTCCATCCGCACAACCGCCCAACGGAAGACATACCATAATGCTGAAGCATACCCATCTTAAAACAATCATTTTATACTCACCTCATTTTCTTGGCGTCGCTTACGCATTTATTAACTAGTTCAGGTGTAAAATATACCTAATGTAACGGATATACTTTGCCGCGCGTAAAGCATTTTTGCAAGACCGGAGAGACTATAGGCCATGAAAAAAAAGCAAACCCCACCTCCCCCGCTCCAGCGGCACGAAGATGCTGATCTTCCAGATCTCGCTGAGATCTATGCATTGGCTTATCGCACCATGAATTTTTTGCCCCACCGTTTTCAGGAATATACGCACAATATCCTGATCCGGGTTGAGAATTTTGCCGACCAGGATGTGCTAAATGGACTTAAATTAAACGATAAATATGACCTACTCGGCCTTTATCAGGGGATTCCTATACCCCTTAAGGGGACCAACGATACTTTGGCCGTTCCTGACATCATTTACCTCTATCGTGGCCCCCTGATCCGCTTTGCCCGTGAAAATTCAGAAACCCTCCCCCAGCTTGTCCACCATGTCATGATCCATGAAATCGGCCACCACTTTGGCTTTAGTGACTTTGATATGGAATGGATCGACCAGAAATTTGATTAGAGGAAGTGAATTGCCTGACAAAAAATATCTTTCTAATACAGCAGGCGTAGAAACCTTAAGGAGTCCAGCAATTTTGTTGATAGATAATCCGCTTGCATAAAGAGTTAAAGCCGCGAGTTTCTTTTCCATAGGCTCTCCTCGAGGGGGGGGTGTGTAAAGCTGTAACCACAACTTCGACACTTGTGCCTTTGCATTTTTCTTACATAACCATTCTTGTGAGTTTGTGAACTATCACACCGTTTACAAGGTATTATCATTTTTTTGTCCTTCTTTGGACAAATTTAGCACAAACTACATCCTTTTGTTAATATCCTCAAATAAAAAGAGATGTCTAGAAAATATTTAGACATATCCTAAATCCCACCGCCATCACAAAGCGGTCGCTTATCGGGATATATCAGAGTATAAGGTGAATGAAGCAGCCCCAACAGATGACTATTTCAAAAACATCATAGCACACCAGTTGTCCCTTTCTGCCCGAATACCCAATGATCTAGAGA
>CAZXMD010000032.1:0-13327 GCA_964641635.1 uncultured Candidatus Finniella sp.
TATTGTTCATAAAATGGATGAGGTTATTAAGGGGTATATTATTACTTTCGATGATGTGACAGCTTTGGTCAGCGCTCAACGAAAAGCTGCCTGGTCTGATGTTGCCCGGCGCATTGCCCATGAAATTAAAAACCCATTGACGCCTATTCAGCTGTCAGCAGAACGGTTAAAACGGCGCTACCTGAAAGAGATCACGTCAGATCCGCAGACTTTTCAAGTCTGCATTGAAACGATTGTGCGTCAAGTGGGGCAGATTGGAAACCTGATTACGGAGTTCTCCTCCTTCGCCCGAATGCCAGATCCGGTTATGAAAGAAGAGGATCTAGGAGAGATCTGCCGCCAAGCTGTGTTCTTGCAAAAACAGGCGCACCCCTCTATCGCGATCCAGTTGCAAATTCCAGGGAATTCAGTTATCGTACGTTGTGATTCTCAACAAATGAGCCAACTTCTAACGAATTTATTGCAAAATGCAATCAATGCATTAGAAGTGTATTATTCGCTAGAAACATCTACGGCTGAGCAACTTTCACCAGCCCAGATCTCTTTAACGCTTGGCGTTGAAGATAAAGATGTTTTGATCGTGGTGGAAGATAATGGCCCTGGCTTTCCAAAAGAAGGGCGAGAGCGCCTCACAGAGCCATATTTTACCACTCATGCAAAAGGGACTGGTCTTGGTCTTGCAATTGTTGCTAAGATTGTTGAAGATCATCGAGGACGCTTAGAGTTAGGCGACAGTTCATTGGGTGGTGCTAAAATTATCATTGACCTCCCAATTTCGCCTGAAAATACTTAGAGAAGTAGAGCAATGCTATGGCTCATGATATATTAATTATTGACGATGAGGCTGATATCCGGAGCCTTGTTTCTGGTGTTTTAGAAGATGAGGGGTATGTTACCCGCACTGCGGAAGACGGATCATCCGGACTAGAAGCGATTAAAGCCCGGCAACCTAGCCTTGTTATTTTAGACGTTTGGCTTGGAGATAGTGACCGCGATGGTTTAAAAATACTTGAAATCATCAAGCGTGACCATCCTTATGTCCCCGTTATTATGATTAGCGGTCATGGCACTATTGAAACGGCTGTAACAGCTATTAAAAATGGAGCTTATGATTTTATCGAAAAGCCATTTCAAAGTGCGCGCTTGCTGCTTGTGGTTCAGCGAGGTATTGAAGCCGCGCGTTTGAAACGTGAGAATACAGACCTAAAAACCAAAGTTGGGGACCATGTTGATCTAGTTGGCGCATCGCCTTCTGTGCAAAACATTCGTCAAACAATTGAGAGGGTCGCTCCAACCAATAGTCGCATTTTAATAGTCGGTCCTTCTGGCGCAGGCAAGGAGGTAATTGCTCGAAAAATTCATGCGCTATCTCGTCGTGCCGACAGACCTTTTGTTGTTTTAAATTGCGCAACACTTCACCCAGACCGACTTGAAGCAGAATTGTTTGGAACAGAAATTGTTGGTTTAGATCCAACTGTTCCGCGGAAAATTGGTTTGCTTGAACAAGCCCATAATGGAACTTTATATCTGGACGAAGTAACGGACCTACCTTTACCAACCCAAAGCAAACTCATTAGGGTTCTACAAGACCAATTCTTTACGCGTCTCGGGGATAGTCAAAAAATAGAGGTTGATGTTCGGGTAACGGCATCATCCAGCGCCAATATTCCACAAATGATTCAAGATGGGCACTTCCGGGAAGATCTTTATTATCGTTTGAACGTTGTTCCAATCCAGGTGCCAGCATTACAAGAGCGGGTCACCGATATTCCCGATCTTTTTCAGCACTTTATGGAACAGTCTGCCCTGGCCCATGGTTGCCCTCAGCGACGGTTATCTGAAGATGCCATGGTTATTTTACAATCCTATTCCTGGCCAGGCAACGTACGCCAATTGCGAAATGTGGTTGAATGGATATTGATTATGGCAGGCGGTGATGCCCGTGATGATGTCCGCGCAGAAATGTTGCCACCGGAAGTACGGTCCGATACATCCTTAACAGCTTCCTCACAATCTCCAAACATCGTTGTTCTTCCTTTAAGAGAGGCGCGGGAATTGTTTGAACGGGAATATTTGTTAGCCCAAGTCAACCGCTTTGGAGGAAATATCTCAAAAACAGCACGGTTTGTCGGCATGGAACGCTCTGCTCTTCATCGTAAATTACGCGCCCTTGGTGTTCATGAAGGACGCTATCAAGAGGATGAAACCACGACTGAGCCCCCTGCTCACGAATTGAAGATTGCATGAAGGTCATTATCTTAGGTGCTGGGCAAGTTGGCTTTAATATAGCCAAATACCTGGCTGTCGAAGAAAATGATGTCACCATCGTAGATGAATCCGCTGACCTTTTACGTAAAATAGGGGATACTCTTGATGTTCAACCCGTGATGGGGTTTGCTTCCCACCCCGATGTGTTACAACAAGCCGGCGCTACAGACGCCGATCTCATTATTGCAGTGACGGGATCAGATGAGGTCAATATTGTCGCCTGTGAAGTCGCTAATTCCTTATTTCGGGTTGAAACTAAAATTGCGCGGATCCGGAATCAAAATTACCTGGATCCCTATTGGTCAAACCTTTTTAGCAGCCGCAACTTAGCCATCGACCATATTATTTCTCCCGAAGTTGAAGTTGCGCGCGCCATTAGCCGCAGCATTAAAGTCTCCGGTGCTTTTGATGTCATCCCTTTGTGCGCCAATCAAGTAAAAGTCATTGGGGTCAGGTGCATGAGCAACGCTCCAATCTTGAACACCCCTTTACGCTTGTTGCCTGGTTTATTTCCCAAGCTTGATCTAATTGTTATCTGTATTGTTCGAGGAAACGATGTCTTTATCCCGACAGGGGATCATCAAATGCTCTCAGGGGATGAAGTTTATTTCATTGTATCTCAAGGTCAAACAACATCAGCGATGGGTGCTTTTGGTTTTGCTGACTCCGCCACACACCGCGTCGTTGTGATGGGCGGCGGCAACATAGGACTAACCCTTGTGGCCGATATTGAACAAAATCAGCCGGACATCGTTACGCGAATTATTGAGAAGAACCAAACTCGTGCAGAATATGTCGCCCGACATCTCAAACAAACAGAAGTTTTATGCGGAGATGTCCTGGATGCAGAAATTTTATCTGAAGCAAATGTTCATTCGGCAGAGACTATTGTTGCTGTTACAGATGATGACAAAGTTAATGTTCTAGCCTCTCTTCTGGCAAAACGAAATGGGGCTGGTCGCGCCTTGATCTTATTGAATAATATGACTTATTCTTCTTTGGTAACTTCTTTGGGCGTAGACGCTGTTATTAGCCCTCAAGCTATATCCGTATCAACAATTCTCCAGCATGTGCGGCAGGGCCGCGTTCGTTCTGCTCATTCGTTACGAGATGGAAGCGTTGAAGTCATCGAGGCTGAAGCCCGGGAAACATCGCACATTATCGGTTTGACGGTGGATGACATTAACATTAAAGGCGCAATCATGGTGGCTGCCTTGGTGCGTGATAATGAAATTACGGTTGCTCCAGCGCGCATCAGCATTCGCGTCAACGACCGCCTGATTCTTGCTGTTTCAAAAGAAGCCGTCAAAAAAGTAGAAAGGCTCTTCGCTACCCGGCCAAGTTATTTGTAACTGGCTTTTTTTAAAACAGAGAATTTCCAAAGAAACACCTTTTTTACTAGAAAAATTCAAGCAACCCCCTTATGTATAAGTATTATGCTGCAATAACTTATTTCTTTTTTTGGGATATACTCACCTTTACAGGAGGTCATAATGAATTTTGAAAACAAACTTGTAGCCATTTTAAATAAAGACGTCGAGCCAGGTGTTGTTTTAAATGCGCTCGCTCACATGTCCGTTGGTTTGGGCGCTGCAGTCGGTAAATCTGGCGAGATTCGCAAAGCTGTGTGGAGATAAGGCATGAAAATCTGGACGGTTGATGCTTTTGCAAAAGAACCCTATACAGGGAACCCTGCTGCAGTCACAATTGTTGATGAATTTCCGGAAGACGCCGTTTGCCGAAAAATTGCCGCCGAAATGAATCTTTCAGAAACAGCATTTGTCAAACCTTTGGCCGATGGAACATTTCATATTCGCTGGTTTACGCCAACTGTGGAAGTCAAACTCTGTGGACATGCAACTCTTTCAGCGGCCCACATTCTTTTCCAGGAAAGGCTTGTTCCTGAGGATGAAATAACCTTAACCTCCCTTTCAGGCCAATTGACAGTAACCAAAAAAGAAGATGATGCCTTGATCCTAAATTTCCCCTTGCACAAAACGGGGCCCGCCCTTCCGGTGGAAACCTTTATTGAGCAATTGGACATGGATGAAACTGTCCTTAGCGCGACACAAGCCTCTGATAATGATATTATTCTTGAACTTGAGAATTCACAAGAATTGCGCACCATAAACCTTGATCCAAAGGATATTCTTAAACTGGGCTGTCGGGATTTGATTCTCACAGCAAAAGGAGATGGCTCTTATGATTTCATTTCGCGGGTATTTGCCCCTTGCCAAGGGATCGATGAAGATCCCGTGACAGGCTCTGCCCATTGTAAATTAGCTCATTATTGGCAGCAAAAACTGAACAAGGATACTTTTTTGGCTTATCAAGCATCCAAAAGAGGTGGCGAGATCCATATCACCATCCAACAGGATCGTGTTTTGCTGAAAGGGCATGCTATTACAATCATGGAAGGAAATTGGCTTGTCTAAAGATTCTCCCCTCAAATTAGACGGTATTGAAGATGGCGCCTTGGTGGCAGTTGCCATGTCGGGGGGTGTTGACTCCTCGGTAACGGCTGCGCTCATGGTAGAAGCCGGCTATCAGGTCGTGGGCATTACTTTACAGCTTTATGATCATGGTCAGATGGTCAATAAAAAGGGCGCATGCTGTGCGGGGCAAGATATTTATGATGCGCGCACGGTAGCGGATCGATTTGGTTTTCCTCATTACGTTCTAGATTACGAAAATGTGTTCCGCCAAGGCGTAATCGACGATTTTGTGGAAAGCTATTTACAGGGAGAAACCCCAGTCCCTTGCATTCGGTGTAACCAACGAGTGAAATTTAAAGATTTGCTCGCAACGGCCCGGGACTTAAATGCAAAAGCCTTAATCACAGGGCATTATGTCCGTCGCGTTGAAGGGAAGAGAATTCCAGAGCTGCATCAAGCCGTCGACCCCAACCGGGACCAAAGCTACTTCTTGTTCACCACAACCCAAGAGCAACTGGACTACTTACGCTTTCCCTTAGGAAGCATGCCAAAGTCAGAAACGCGGGAGCATGCACGGCGCTTAAATTTAAGTGTGGCTGACAAACCGGACAGCCAGGACATCTGCTTTGTCCCGTCCGGCGGGTATGCCAGCGTTGTTGAGAAATACCGTCCCGGCGCTTTGGATCCGGGGGAAATCGTTCATATGGATGGTCGTGTTTTGGGTCAACACACAGGCATTATCAATTATACGATTGGCCAACGGCGGGGGCTTGGCATATCGAGCGCAGACCCCTTGTTCGTCATTCACCTTGACCCGGAAGCCCGGCGGGTCATTGTCGGTCCTCACGCAGCCCTTGCGAAACCAACCATTTGGGTTCGCGAAGTGAATTGGTTAACGGATGAGGCGGCATTTAGAGATGGATTAAAAGCATCTGTCAAAATTCGTTCCACCCAAGGCCCCATTCCGGCAACCATTTACCAACGAGGCCCCCATCTCGCGGAAGTTCATTTTGAAACGCCTGAATATGGCGTTGCCAATGGGCAAGCGTGCGTTTTCTTTGATGGCACTCAAGTTCTGGGCGGTGGGTGGATTACGTCTGAGCCTAAGTGATAGGGATACACTTGGTTGGGGATCAAGAATGGTCTGTCTTGTTCGAAAAGCTGGGAACTGGCATATCAAGCTTTTTCGTGCCCTTTAACAGGGGCCAATTAAAGACTTTGTTCGGTAGAGTGTAATTATTCCCTCAAAAAGAAGCGTTTTTGAGTTGGTCAATTCCTAAAATGCTTATTCTTTCTTCTTTTTGATAGTGAACATCGAGGTTATTGATAATATATAAGTGCTCTAATTTTAAATCTTTTAATGCAATGCGCATAGACTCAGTAACTTGAGGGGCATCACACAATTTAATTTCAAATCCATATCTCTTCCCTTCCTTAATCATTAACAAATCAAGCTCTACGCCTGTTTGAGTTCTCCAAAAATAATATTCTTCTTGGGAACCAAAGTGCTTTATAATCTCCTCAATTACAAATCCCTCAAAGGAGTTTCCTCGTTTGTGGTGTGTTAAGAGATCTGTTTTGTGAAGGCTCATGAGTGTGTGTAAAAGACCGGAGTCCTTAAAATATATTTTAGGGGCTTTAATCTGTCGTTTTGTGATGTTTTCATACCATGGCTGAAGCAGGCGGATCATAAACGTTGAACAGAGAATTTCTGTATAACGTCGGATAGTCATATCCGTAACTCCAAGGGATCGGGCAAGATCACTATAGTTCAAAAGCCCTCCATGACAGTTGGATAGCATCATCAATAACTGACGCATCGCCAGCATATTGAGTTGTATACCCAAGGACGGAAGATCACGTTCGATAAATGCTGAAAGATAAGCCTTTCGCCACCTATTACTTGTTTCATAATTTTTAGCCAAATAAGACTTCGGGAATCCTCCACAGGACCATAGTTGATTTTTGTCATCTACCTCATCCAAGGAAAATGGTGAAAGTTCAAGGTATTCAATGCGCCCAGCTAAGGATTCCGACGATTGGTTTAAGAGGGGGCCAGATGCACTGCCAAGGATCATTATTTTCTTGTCGGAATAGTCCGCAAGGACTCGTAAGTAGGGAAAAATATGGGGGCTTCTTTGAATTTCATCAATAATAATAAGTCCCTTTAAGGGTTCTAAAAGGGATTTTGGGTTTTGAAGCTGATCGAAATGGCTTGGATCTTCTAGATCAAAGTGATGAACAGGGATATCTAAAGAACTTGCATACTGATGAGCAAGCGTTGTTTTTCCACATTGCCTGGAACCTAATATGCCACAAATTGGAAAAATATCGTAAATTTCAGAGATTTTTTCTAAGTATCTTTTTCGCGTCAGCATACATTGTAAATCCATAATGTGAATATGAAATTACAATATCATTTTTAGAGCAACATTGAAAGAGAAATTTGGGGGAGTGGTTGGATTACGTCTGAGTCTAAGTGATAGAGGGTATACTTGGTCGTTTTTCAAGCATCAATTACCGAAGAATATCTGCTAAAATAAATTTGCAATCCGTTCTCCAGACTCAACAGCGGCTTCCATGGTGCCGATTTCATCAAGAATGGTTGTGTGCTCACCGATAAAGAAGACACGATCATCCACAGGTTCAAACAGGGCTTTAACCGTCACACCTTTGTAAATTATTTTTTCGGCAAACTGTTCTTTAAGATCGATGCCAAAATTTGAGTAAGAACCCTTTGCGTACGGATCTTCCTGCCATGATTTTGCAACAGGCGAGTCATATTGGGTAAGCTGGTCGTCTTGAGCAAGAACAGGTGGGCCCTCCATAAGGGTTGAATTTCTAAAACCTGATTTAAGAGCAACCTGCGCTTCTTGGAATAAGCCTTTAAGATTGCTCACTAGGTTGTCACCACTTTCCCTTGAAAAATAGAGCGTTAAGATTTCGCTCTCATTGCCAAAAAATGCAGCCATTTTATCCGTGAGAACAGCATTATGCGTCAAGTGTCCTGTCTTTATGGGGACCAAAACCTTCCCATTGCAACCATATTGGACTCGCTTGATTTTTTGGAGCCTTTCTGTCGGAATAACTTTTTCATCAAAGGCAATATCATTATAAACGGAACACGGAATAGCCAGAATAAGCTTGTCGCAAAGGAACGTTGAGCCGTTTTGAAAGAAAAGCTTAAGTTGGTTAGCATCTTCCCTGCCGACTTCTTTTAATGCCATATCAAGGTGTATTTTATTGCTCATTTTCTCCATAATTTTCAAAGGTAATTTCGCATTTCCTCCCTTAAGTGAGACGCGATGCAATAGGGGCTTGGAGCCTCCAATTGAAGATTGGCGGACGACAGAAGCAAGACCACCAGAAAGAATGGATTTTAAGGCCCCCATATTATGATAAAGACAAAGCAAGGATGAAGGAGAACCTTCATAGGATGAAAGATGGAGGTCAAGAACGCGTTTCAGGGGAGAATCATCGGGAAACAGACCATCAAGAACATCTTGCATGGATTGGGCAGACTTCTCTAAAGTTTCAAACGTCTTTTGGATATGTTGATTATCAGCAATATATGCTTTTAAAAGCGTATGGTAATCATAAAGCTCTTTCCCATCATAAAACAAAGCTGAAAACTCTATATCACTTTCAACTATCTCAAGGTTGAACTCTTGCGCAAGAGATAAGAAGTGACGCGCTTCTCCCCCATCTCCAATATTCTGGCCTCCTAATTCGGCGATGGAATATCCACCCTCAAAATCCTTGACCAATACACTGTGGACACGCCCGCCAACGCGCTTACGCGCTTCAAAGACATCAACATCGTATCCTTTTTGATGAAGGCGATAAGCTGCTGTTAAGCCAGCTAATCCTGCCCCAATAACAGCCACCTTTTGCTTGATCATTTTATCCCCAGGTCCAAAAGCATGATAATTAAATGCGCAAAACAGAGTGTATATTCTAAAATCCATACTGTAAATAATAAGAGAAAAACCAGCAACGCCTCGTTTCTCAATATTTTCTTTAAAAGCCTCCGCCAATACCACTTCCCCTTTTCCAAAAATTTAACACATAATTAATCAGTGAACCGTTAGTCTATAGATAGTGACCAGAATATTCAGGTCTCTATTTTTTTTAAGGGAGAATGGCTGATTTGGCCAATGCACCGTCGAACAAACGAAAGTCTCAGAAATCAAATTCCAGGTCAGGGTCGGTTTTCCCCTGGCGTCGATGGGATATGATACTAAGCACTGTTGTGCTGAATCTTTTATCGTTGGCGATCCCTATCCTTGTCTTGCAACTGTACGACCGTATTATACCCAATCAATCCTATGGAACCCTATCTCTCCTCGGAATTGCCGTTTTCCTTGTTTTTATTCTCGAATCCTCTTTACGGTTCAGCCGGGGCTATGTCTTAAGCTGGCTTGGTATGCACTTTGAACACGGCGCAGCTGTAGCCGCCTTTCAGCATTTGGTGAATGCCACCTTAGATGACTTGAACAAACGAGGCGTCGGGGAACATGTTGAAAATGTTGAAAGTGCAACAATCTTAAAGGAGTTTCTGGCAGGACAAGGATTTCTGATTTTGCTGGACCTTCCCTTTGTCTTTTTATTCCTTGGAATTATTGCCTATTTTTCCGTACCCATTGCCTTGGCAGCTGTGGCCATTTTGAGTGTTTTCATTTTTCTTGCCTGGATTTTAGGGCGCTTTTTGCGCGTTCATCTGGAAGAACAGCTGGATGTTAATGACCGACGCTACAATTTTATCGTTGAAATCTTAACGAATCACCATACCCTTAAAGCACTTGGTATGGAAGACCTTCTCATGCGCCGGTATGAGCGTATCCAAAATCACTGCTCTAATGTGAATTATAAAGTTTACTTCCATTCTGCCGAAGCCAGGAATTTAGCCAGCATGTTTTCCTACATTATGTTTGTCGGAATTGTGGCTGTTGCCGCATTGGAGGTCATCAATGAGGCCACTACCATTGGTGTTATGGCAGCCTCAATCGTGTTGACAAACAGGGCTATGCAGCCAATCCAGGCCGCTATGGGCGTGTGGACACGTTTCCAATATTTTACCATAGCCAAAAAACGGATTGAGGACCATTTTGGCTTAGCCCTTGAGCCTCCATTGGCCCATGGCGTCACCAAACCCATTCAGGGAAAAATCACTTTAAAAGGGGTCTGTTTTCAATATGATACTGACAAACCAGAAATCTTAAAAGGCATTGACATCACAATTCATGCCGGGTCTACGGTTACCATTCACGGCCGGAATGGGATTGGCAAAACCACGTTAATGTGGGTACTCATGGGAAACCTTCACCCAACTACCGGCACCATATTTATTGATGACGAACCTTTAAGCTCTTATCACTATCAAGACTTGCGTCGCCAAATGGCTTACATACCTCCCAAAGGGATATTGTTCCAGGGGACCATTCTGGAAAATATGACGATGTATCGGGGTGCAGCCTATGTGGATATTGCGCTCAATCTTTCCCGGCAGCTCGGATTAGATGAGTGGATTCACCGCTTGCCCCTGGGCTATGAAACAAAGGTGGGAGATCAACTATTTCTCTTGCTGCCTGATGGTATCCATCAACGCATTTGTTTGGTACGCGCCTTGATAAACCAACCCAAAATCCTGATTCTGGATGAGGCAAACACCTCTCTTGATGAAGAAGGCGACCGCCTGTTAAAGAAAGTTGTTCAGAGCCTCCATGGTGAGGTGACCATCATATTCGTAACGCATCGTCCCTCCATTCAAGAATTGGCAGACGCGTCTTATGAATTGATCGATGGTGTTTTGTTGCCCAAGGAATTGCTCTCTCTTCCTCGGGAAGCCGACATTATAAAAGGTCAAGAAGAGAACGCGGTTGCGCCGGAAATCAGGAAAACCAGTAATGAAAAAATAAAAAACAAACCCGAATTTAAAGGCATTGAGAAACGCCCTACAGTTGATCCCTCATCTCCTTCTGAGTCGTTAGGAATAGAGCCATGACAAAATCTTTTAACTATTATGATTGTGTCATACCACTCCTTGAAGCTTTGGGATGGCACGGTCATGCTCGGCGCATTTTTGAAGCTGCCCCTTATCTGGCAAATAATATCTCCCTCACAGAATTGCGAAATTTGATGGCGAATTTAGGGTACACAAGCAAAAGCCATAACTTAAATTTACGTCACTTACCCGATGAGTTATTGCCTTGCTTATTTATCAGCAACAACGCAGACATATACATTATTGCCGACAGGGACGAAGGCGTTATTACCGCAACGGACTGTCAAAAAAATCAGAAAATAACCCTGCCTGAAGATAAATCGTTACGCGGAACTGTTTATACATTTTATGAGCAGCCTGAAGAAGTTAAGCCACGGGGGAGCTGGCTCAGTAATGTTCTACAACGCTTTCATAGTTTTATCTACTGGCTAATGGGACTTGGCTTCTTAACAACGATGTTAAGTTTAAGTTCCTTTATCTTCCTCATGGCCATTTATAATGAGGTTGTCCCCTCCCGGTCTGAAATAACTTTAGGGTATTTTGTGTTAGGACTGATTTTAGCCCTCTGCTGTATCCAATTTGTGCATGTGGTCCAGAACCGTGCATTGGCTTATTTTGGGGCACGCCTGGATATGATCATCGGAACCGAAGTTATCCGCCATGTTGTCAATTTGCCCATGCCTCTCATTGAGGGGGCTTCTGTAGCCAGCCAAGTTTCCCGATTGCGTCAATTCGACAGCGTCCGTGAAACCTTTACGGGACCTGTTGCCCAGATTCTTCTGGAAGGACCATATATGATCATCTTCCTGATCGTTTTGTATGTGATTGCCGGGCCCCTTGTTATTGTGCCGCTGCTCATGATCTGCGTTTTTGTCGTACTTCTCCTTATTATGTTTCCCATATTACGACGTTCAACTTTAAAGCTGTCCGCGGCTTCCATTGAACGACGAAAATTTCTTCTGGAAGGAACCTCTCACCTAACAACACTCAAGCATTTATCAGCTGAGAAAACATGGGTAGACCGATTCCAAGATGTGAGCGCTTCATTATCAATTGCTCAAAAACATTCAGAGGCCCTCTCCTCTTTTGCCCTTAATTTGAGCCAAGCAATTATGAAAATTGCCGGCCTGTCCGCCATCATTTGGGGGGCTGTTCGAGTGACAGATAACCTGATGAGCGTGGGAGCCCTGATTGTCGTTGTCTTGCTCATTTGGCGCGCCCTATCTCCTCTCCAAAGCGCCCTTATGATTTTAGGAAAGTTTGATTTGATTATGGAAAGTCTAGAGCAGATTAATCGACTTATGAGTCTGCCGGAAGAACGCAAACACGCCTCCAGCAATCCTCAACGATTTGAAGGATTAATTCGGGTTCAAAATGCCGGGTTTCGCTATCCAAATGAGCAAAACCCCGCCTTGCACGGCATTATGATGGAAGCCAGGCCAGGAGAAATTGTCGCTATTGTCGGACAGAACGGGTCAGGAAAAACCACATTGATAAAGCTTTTGCTCGGGTTTTATTATCCACAGGCAGGGTCTATTACCATTGATGGTATAGATATCCGTCAGTTTGATCCCATGACGTTACGCCAATCTCTGGCTTATGTACCCCAGCAAAACCAGTTCTTTCATGGTACATTGGCGCAAAATTTACAATTTGCAGCTCCTGAAGCAACAGAAGAGCGGATGATTCAAGCTGCTGAACAGGCGGGGCTATTATCACAAATCATGACATTACCAGAGGGGTTTGATACACGCATTGATGAACAGGTCATGCATATATTTTCCTCCGGTTTCTTGCAAAAACTCAATTTGGCCCGAGCCTATATCCGAAAAACAAATATCTTGATCATGGATGAGCCTGGAAACACATTGGATCAAGAGGGAGATGAGATCTTACGTCAAACAATCACAGGATTCCGTGGGAAAAAGACAGTCTTAATTGTCACACACCGACCTAGCTTGGTTAATTTGGCTGACCGGGTTCTATCCCTTCAAGGGGGTGCAATGCGTGTTTTTGGACCGCGAGAGAAAGTACTTGAAATGATAACAGGGGAAGTAAAATGACAAACGATACTCCGACAACTCCTGGTAATAATTTACCTGAAAAAAGCGGGAGCTCCCGCCATGTCCCTTCTCTCAACCGATCTCTCCATATTGAGGAAGGGCGCCCTCCCCAAAGTAGCCGCATGAACATTCTGGTTGCTTGTACTATTGTCTTTGCTTTTATCGTATGGGCAGCCTTTACCCCTTTGGAAGAAATAGCGAACGCACCAGGTCAGGTTATTCCTTCTGGCTTCATCAAGTCGATTCAACATTTAGAAGGGGGTATTATTAGCGAAATTAAGGTTCATGAAGGAGACTCAGTCAAGGTTGGACAGCTTCTTCTTATACTTGATGGGAAAGGGTCGCAGTCTGAATTAGAGCAAGCCTTAGCGAAAGAAGCAGCTTTGAGAATCAAAGCTGAACGGTTGCGGACTTTTGGTCTGGGGCAGAAACCTGATTTTACTGAATTTGCGAAGAACTATAAAGACCTTGTAGATGATCAACAAGCTATTTATGACATGCAGGTCAAAAACCGCGATGACCAAAGGGCCATTATTGATAAACAGCAAGAACAACAA
>CAZXMD010000033.1:0-13044 GCA_964641635.1 uncultured Candidatus Finniella sp.
ATTATGTGCCGTCACCAACTTTCGCGGATAGCTCATTTGTAATATCTGTCTGTAACTTTGGCATCAACCTTGAGATTGAGACATAAAAAAAACCACTGTCTTAAAAAAACAGTGGTTTTTAACTCTTTGATATTAAGAGATGAAATTATTTTTTCAGGTTAATTTCACCGAAGCGCTTGCTGAACTTGCTGATTTGGCCAGCAGTGTCAAGTAACCGTTGATTCGCCCCGGTCCAAGCGGGGTGAGATTTTGGATCAATATCCAGTTGCATGGTCTCACCCGGCTTGCCCCAAGTGGTCCGTGTTGTGAAAGAGGTGCCATCTGTCATGACAACATTAATTTCATGGTAGTCTGGGTGAATGTCTTGTTTCATAATCAATATTTCCATTTTGAAAAAGTTCTTTATTTCGTGTATAGCCTAGAGTGGGTGTAATATGCAATGATTTTGTATCGCTCTTTGATTTTAGATTTTTACATGCTCACTTCGTCGTCTGCCTAGCTTCAGTAGGTGCCGCTTCTTGTTCCTGGTAAAAACTAAACTGAAAAGACAGATAATCACCGATGAGGATTCGCTCTATTGTCTATGCAAACGTCATCACGGACCCAGCAAGCAGAACCCTGGTTTGATACAGATAAAACCGAGGAAGCCCATTTTTTACGTTTTGGAGGAGATTGGGTTTGCCGTACGGTGGGGGCGTTGGAACCTGAGCTACAATCTTTTCTTGAAGGTGATTTTTCAAAGAAACTTCCCATAAAGGTTACCATCGAAAAGGGGTGTGTTCTAGACACAGCGGGCGCTTGCCTTGTTGCACGTGTTATCAAATCCCTTAAAACCCCCCAGCGATCCGTAGAGGTGATTTTCGCCTCTCCTTCTCCTCTTTTAGATTATTTTCTTAAATTTGAGCCTGCTGACCAACATTTTGTCCCGCGTCTTAATTGGAAAACACGGTGGTTAGACCGCATCGGGCATGCAGCCGTTATTTTCGGTGATACGGCTTTGAAGCTCCTTGGTTTTTTCGGTGAAATTCTTGTGACAGGGATTCATGCCATAAAAAGCAGGATGGGCATTCGGTGGGTTTCTATTTTTCGTCATGTTGAGGAAATAGGTTTGAAAGCCTTACCTATTATTGGCCTCATTTCTTTTTTGATTGGGGTTGTCCTGGCGTACCAAAGCATCAATCAACTCAGACGGTTTGGCGCCGAACTTTATACCATAGATTTCCTGGGGGTTTCTATTTTGCGGGAAATTGCCGTCCTTTTGACCGCTATTGTTATTGCGGGCCGTTCAGGAAGCGCTTTTACAGCCCAAATTGGAACCATGGCGTTAAATCAAGAAATTGATGCAATCCGGATGCTTGGGCTTAACCCTATTTTGGTTTTGGTTATCCCCCGGCTTCTGGCCATGCTTGTATGTTTGCCCATACTGGTATTTTTTGCCATGATCATGGGATTGTTGGGGGGAATGATGATGGTGGGATTTCTTATTGACGTGACGCCTCTTCAATACACCCGTCATTTCCAGCATGCCGTTACACTGAGCGCTTTTTGGGTTGGGATGAGCAAGGCCCCTTTGTTTGCTATTCTCATTAGTCTTGTTGGCTGTTTTCGAGGACTTCAGGTTAAAGGCAGCGCAGAAAGCGTTGGTCGCATGACCACACAGTCCGTTGTTGAATCTATTTTTCTGGTGATTGTGTGTGACGCCCTTATGTCCATTTTATTTTCATATTTAAAGGTGTGAGACCATGACTTTGCGCCCCCTCATTGAAGTCAAAGGGTTAAAGACGCAGTTTGGAACTCAAGTCATTCATAAAAATCTAGACCTTACCGTTTATGAAGGTGAGGTTCTGGGGATTGTGGGAGGATCGGGGAGTGGTAAGTCGGTTTTGATGCGTTTTATGGTTGGGCTTGATCCGCTTCAGGCAGGTACCCTTACTTACCATACGTCCCCCCCTTATCCGTCTTCACAGGTTGGCGTTCTGTTCCAGGCGGGCGCTCTCATTTCATCGTTGACAGTCATTGAAAATATTATGGTCCCAATGATTGAGGTTGCGCATCTGTCTTACGATCTGGCGTATGAAATAGCTTGCGCCAAAATTGAAAGAGTCGGGCTCGTGGCGGCTACGGCCCAAAAGTATCCATCCCAACTTTCAGGTGGTATGATTAAGCGCGTCAGTCTGGCGCGCGCCCTTGCCCTTGATCCGGCGGTGATTTTTCTGGATGAGCCCACATCAGGGCTTGACCCCATCGCTGCGGCAGGGTTTGATAATCTCATTAAGGAATTGAAACAGGAGTTAAGGATCACCGTGGTTATGATTACCCATGATCTTGACTCTCTTGCGGCTGTTTGTAACCGGGTTGCCGTCTTGGTTGATCAACAGGTGATAGCTGGCCCTTTGAAAGAAGTTGCCAATGTTGACCATCCCTGGATACGGGATTATTTCCATGGCATTAGAGGTCAACACCTGTTTAGTGGGGGAAGAAGTTAATGGAAACACGGGCGAATTATACGACAGTAGGTGCTTTTGTGGTCTTTTTTTTGATTGCGATCGTGACATTTATCCTGTGGTTGACCCGCGTTGATTTTTCCCGAAATGCTACCGAATATGATATTTATTTTTCGAGATCTGTCACCGGCCTCAAGGAAGGAGGAAGCGTTCTATACCGAGGCGTTCCGGTTGGGACGGTCAAGGACATTGCTTTGGATCCAAGCAATGTGGAAAGAATTAAGGTGACAATTCTTATCGAGGGAGGCGTGCCGATTAAGGAAGATGCCTTTGCATCTTTGGAAATTCAAGGAATTACGGGGGTTGCTTATATCCAATTGAATGGAGGGACAATTAATGCACCGCCCTTAAGGGTCAGATCAGGGCATTATCGGGCGATTATTCCGGCACGGTCTTCCGTCTTTGAAGAAGTAACTGCATCGTTGCCGGCAGTACTTCATCAAATTTCTAAAACTTTTGAGGAAATCCGCCCCCTTTTTAACGATGACAATCGGCAGGCTTTTGGGGAAAGTTTGAAAAATATTCACACCATTACAAAAGCCCTTGCTCCTGTTCCCGGAAAGGATAATGACATTCATGATTTGGTTTTGAGTATGAAAGAAGGCGTTCAGGAAGTTCGGCTTCTTGTGGCGGACATGAAATCCGTTCTCAAGGACAGCCGCGGTGGCATCCATAATTTTACGGAAACAGGACTGCCTGCTTTAACGCAATTTTTGACTGAAGGGAAAGAGGCTTTGAGTACCATTCGCCGTCTTGGTGAATCCATAGAACGCAGCCCTTCACGCTTTATTTATCATGACCCAAGAGAAGGAGTGAAAGTTCCATGAAACGTTTCCTATCCGTTGGTACCTTGGCTTTGATTTTATCTGCGTGCAGTATTCTTCCTCAACCCGGAGAGCCGACCAAGAAATACACCCTTCAATCCGTTAAACCGGATGCTTTTTCTGGGATTTTGCGTCCTCATCAATTAATTGTCGATTTGCCGATGCTTTATCCTCCTATTGATAATGTGCGTGTCGCCCTGAAACCCCAAGAGCAGACCATAGATTATTATGCGGATGTCGAGTGGGCAGACCGGTTGGGTTTGCTTCTTCAGGAATCGCTCATTTATTCCCTTCAAAATGCCGGCAAGCTTCGGGGCGTTAGCCGTCCAACAGAAGGGATTCGAGCAGACTATGCCCTAAAGATTGAGGTGAGAAAATTCTATATCGACCAGTCAGATAAGGCGCATGCCTCAACGGCCCAAGTCGAGTATATGATTCATCTGGTCAAGTTGCCGGAACGGCATATTGTGGCGTCCCGTCAATTTAACCATATCCAAACGGTTCCTGAGAATACGATGGATGCGATTGTGAAGTCATTAAATTCGGCGCATCTGGAAGCAACAAGAGTGCTCATATCTTGGGTGCTGGAGCATGTTCGTTAGGGGACTGGGGCGCATCATTTTTTATGCCTCACTTTGAGCAGAGCGAAAGGGCAGGTGAGGGGGAGTTGAAAGGATTTCAGAAACGCCAGCATTAACCCAATAGACATTCCAGTTCAATCACGCTTAAACTTATGTATGAAGTATCCATTATTCATAGGCGTTAAGTCATGAAAACCGTTCTTCGCAAAGTTGATTTGGATGATAAGTATACCCTCGATTCCGGGCGGATTTTCATTACAGGAACGCAAGCGCTCGTTCGACTTGCCTTGATGCAAAAGAGGCGTGATGAAGCCAAGAAACTCAATACGGCGGGATTTATTTCCGGCTACAGGGGATCTCCCTTGGGAGGATTTGACCAGGCCTTATGGAAGGCGTCGGAGCATCTCAAAAGCCATCACATTCATTTCCAACCGGGGATAAACGAAGACCTGGGTGCAACAGCGGTTTGGGGGAGTCAGCAGATTGCCATATCTCCCGGCGCCACCGTTCAAGGTGTTTTTTCTATGTGGTATGGGAAGGGCCCGGGCGTTGACCGCTCAGGAGATGCCTTGAAGCATGCCAATATGGCAGGCACCAACCCCTATGGGGGCGTTTTGGCGTTAATGGGGGATGATCATGCCTGTAAGTCCTCAACATTGCCTCACCAAAGTGACTTTGCGTTCATGGATGCTTTTATTCCTGTCATGTACCCGGCGACTGTCCAAGACGTTCTGGACCTTGGGTTGATTGGGTGGGCGATGTCCCGTTATTCCGGGTTGTGGGTAGGTTTTAAAATGCTGTCGGACACAGTGGATACTGCGGCGTCCGTGGTTGTCGATCCTTCGCGTTTAAAAATACATCTGCCTAAAGATTTTGAGATGCCGCCGGGGGGCGTCAATTTCCGCTGGCCTGATTCACCGATTGAGCAGGAGCGGCGCCTTCATGAGTTCAAATTAAAATCCGTGCCTTATTTTGTGCGGGCCAACCAGTTGAACCGCGCCGTTTGGCCTGAGGGAAAAGGGCGTAAAAAACCCCGTTTCGGAATTATAACGGTTGGTAAATCTTATCTGGATGTCCGGCAGGCCCTAGAGGATTTGGGGATTGACGATGCGGCTGCCAGGGATTTAGGCCTGGCGGTATTTAAAGTGACTGTGAGTTGGCCCCTGGAGCCGACAGGCATTGAAGATTTTTGCCGGTCGCTCGATACTGTTTTGGTTGTTGAAGAAAAGCGCCCCCTGATCGAGAACCAGCTGAAAACAATTCTTTATCATCTTCCTGCAGATCAGCGCCCCAAAATCTTAGGGAAATCAGATGCAAAGGGCAAGCCGCTTCTTCCAACAACCTATGAGCTCAATGCAACCAAAATAGGGGCGGCTATTGCCCATTGCCTGAAACCACTGCCGGGTTTTGAGCGGTTCCAGAAAGCATTTGGGGAAGCGCTTCAAAAAGCCCATCCCAAGGAACCGTTTCAAGAGCATATTGCCCGCTTACCGTACTATTGTTCAGGGTGCCCCCACAACACATCAACGCCCCAACTGCCGGAAGGCAGCCGTGCGGTTGCGGGGATCGGGTGTCATTATATGGCCACCTGGATTGCGCCTCATCACACAAAGACCTTTACTCAAATGGGAGGGGAAGGCGTGCCGTGGATGGGGCAGGCGCCGTTCACCACAGAAAACCATATTTTTGCGAATTTGGGTGATGGCACTTACTACCATTCTGGTTCTCTTGCCATTCGAGCCGCCATTGCCGCCAAGGTCAATATTACCTATAAGATTTTGTATAATGATGCTGTCGCTATGACGGGCGGCCAGTCTGTGGACGGACCTTTAACAGTCTGGGATGTGAGCCATCAAGTCTATGCGGAAGGGGTCCGTCGGATCGCTTTGGTGACGGATGACCTTGATCGGTACCCCTTAGGTGTTTCTTTTGCCCATGGGACGACCATCCATCATCGGGATGATTTGCCGACTGTTCAGGAAAGTTTAAAAAGTTGGAAAGGGACTTCCGTTCTTATTTATGATCAAACATGCGCTCTCGAGAAACGCAAGCGGCGTAAACGGGGCGCAATGATTGATCCCGATAAACGTATCTTCATCAATGAGGCCGTATGTGAAGGATGTGGCGATTGTGGAAAGAAGTCAAACTGTCTTTCTATTATTCCTTTAGAAACGGAATGGGGCGTGAAACGCGCCATTGATCAAAACCCTTGCAACAAAGATTATTCCTGCGTGAAGGGTTTTTGCCCTAGCTTTGTGAGTGTGGTTGGGGGAACTTTGCGTCAACCTCAACCCGCCTCTTCTCCGGAAGATTTGTTTGCGAAATTGCCTGACCCAAAACCTGCTTCCTTAAAGCAGCCTTACAGTATTTTTGTGGCAGGGGTTGGGGGGACAGGTGTGGTTACCATCGGCTCTCTCATTGGGATGGCTGCTCATCTGGAAAACAAGGGATGCTCCATTGTGGACATGGCAGGCCTGGCCCAAAAGGGGGGCGCTGTCGTAAGCCACATTAGGGTGAGTAACTCGCCGGAAGGGATTCATGCCACCAGTATCGGTGCAGGAGGGGCGGACCTGCTCTTAGGGGCAGACCTGGTTGTGAGCGCCGGGACCATTGGGATGGATAAGATTTCAAAGGGCCGCACCCAGGTAATTGTGAATACCCATGAGTCTATTACGGGCCATTTCACCCAAAATCCTGAGGCTTTAATTCCAGGCGCTGCAATGAAGGCGGACTTAATTAAAGCGGTTGGAAAAGGGCAAGTTGATTTTGTTGAGGCCACAGCCCTTGCGAAAGCCCTTATGGGAGATACCATTACAACAAACCTGTTTATGGTGGGGTTTGCGCTTCAAAAAGGGCATATCCCCGTTTCTCCTCAGGCGCTGATGGAGGCCATCCGGCTCAATGACGTTGCCGTGCCCATGAACATCCAGGCGTTTCAATGGGGGCGCCTTGCCGCTGTTAATCTAGACGTTGTTGAAGAATTTGCCAAGAAAGAGGCGCCTATTGAGGCGGATCATGTTTTGAGTGAAACGTTAGAGGAAAAGATCCGGCGTCGGCATGAGTTTTTGGTCCATTATCAGGACAAAGCTTATGCAGACCGCTATCTGAGCTTTATTCAAAATGTCATTCGTGAAGAGCGGAGGTTTGGGCTTACCGATTTGACGGAAATTGTTGTTCAATCCTATTACCGCCTACTTGCGATTAAGGATGAATATGAGGTGGCGCGGTTGTATACAAATGGGGATTTTATGCGTCGCTTGAAACAGCAGTTTGCCGGAAATTTTAAACTTCAATTTCATTTAGCCCCCCCATTGTTTTCGCGTCGTGATCCCCATACAGGGGAATTAAAGAAGTCCACCTATGGCCCTTGGGTTTTTAAATTTCTCAAACTTCTGGCAAAAGGGAAAGCATTGCGGGGAACAGCTTTTGATATTTTTGGATATATGGCCGAGCGCCGTATGGAGCGCCAGATGTTGTTGGATTTTGAAATTACAATGGGAAAGGTGCTGGTTCAATTAACTCCCAAGAACCATGCCATTGCGTGCCAGATTGCGGCGCTTCCTCAAGAGATTCGAGGGTTCGGGCATGTGAAGGAGCGCAACCTCAAAGCAGCAAGGGTGGCGGAAGAGAAGTTGTGGGAGAAGATGGCTCGATGTTAGGGGGTATAAATATTAAAGGGATATTTTGTGATGAAAATGTCATAGGGTATAAAAAATAATTGATCTATTGAAAGAGTTTTCCTTGAATTTTCAAACAAAATAGTCCATTTAGTTAAATGTAGACTAACTTATTGAGATATTTAATATATCACTTCCCAAAGGATTTCATGAAATTTAGCGATCTCGGACTGTCGGCCGAATTAGAGCAGACTGTTAACAAGCTTGGATATGAGGTTCCAACACCCATCCAAGAACAGGCCATTCCTCAGATTTTGCGGGGACGGGACCTTTTTGGGTGCGCCCAGACAGGAACGGGCAAGACCGCTTCCTTTATTTTACCCATGATTGACGTACTGCATGGCTCACGTTCAAAGGTCCGCATGCCGCGTTCCATTGTTCTGGAACCGACGCGGGAACTTGCTGCGCAAGTTCTGGAAAGCTTTGAAACTTACGGGAAAGACCATAAATTAAAAGCCGCTCTTCTGGTGGGGGGCGAGTCGATGGCAGACCAGGAAAAGCAGTTGAAACGCGGCGTCGATGTTCTCATTGCAACACCTGGCCGACTGCTGGATCTGTTTGAACGGGGCCAGATCCTTCTGGCTGATGTAAAAATCCTGGTGATTGATGAAGCAGACCGCATGCTAGACATGGGGTTCATCCCAGATGTTGACCGCATTGTTGCGACCTTGCCAAAGATGCGCCAAACGTTGCTGTTTAGCGCAACCATGCCGGCCGAGATCAAAAAACTGGCGCAAGCTTATTTGATCAATCCTAAGGAAATTATTATTGCCCCAACCACGCGAACGGCCGCAACGGTTACGCAACATGTTCTTCGGGTGCAGGATAATAAGAAGCGCGAGGCATTGCGTGAAATTTTAAGCATGCAAAAAAATCCCGGCGCTATCATCATTTTTTGTAACCGTAAACGGGACATTTCTGTTTTAACGTCTTCTTTGAAAAAATATGGATATGAAGCGGGCAGCTTGCATGGTGACATGGCCCAAAGCCAACGCAACAAAACCCTGGAAGAGTTTAAGGGGGGTAAAATTGCGGTTTTGGTTGCCAGCGATGTTGCGGCACGCGGACTTGATGTTGATGGATTGAGTTTAGTGGTCAATTTTGATGTGCCCATGAATGCGGAAGATTATGTCCATCGCATTGGCCGCACCGGCCGCGCCGGAAATGCAGGGGTTGCTATCACCCTGGTGACGGGCTCGGATGAAAAATATTTGACCGAAGTTCAAGCGTTTATTCATCAGGAAATCCCCGTAATGACTTTGGGAGAGGCTCCTTCGAAGGGTGCGGATAAGCCTGCAGTTAAACCCGATTCTAAATCTAGCTCTAAGATAGAAGAGAAGATCGGCGAGATAAACCGCCGACATCAGGAGAAAAAGGAAGATGAAGGGGAGAAGGCTGCCGCGCAGAAAAAGGGAGCCGGAAATGCTTCACAGCCTCAGCCGAAACAGGACAGAACAAGGAAACAGCATTCTCACAAAAAACCCCATCATTCAATAGATGTGGATTGCCCAGACGAGAGTCGCGTTGGCTTTGGGGCGGACGTGCCCGCATTTATACTAAAGGCTGTAAAACTGAAGCCGTCCTAACCACTTTTTTAGATAGGGGTTGTGTGATGAAGCGTTTCGTTTTTATTCTTATTGGTCTATTTTCAATAAGGGAGCAAGCCATGGCTTTAAGTTTAAGCAGTCCCGCATTTCAGCCCAATGGGTCCATTCCAGGTCATTATACCTGTGATGGGGAAAATGTATCGCCCCCTCTTGTCTGGTCGGGAATACCTGAAGGCGCCCAAAGCCTTGTGCTGATTATGGATGACCCGGATGTTCCCAAAAACATTCGTGTAGACGGAATGTGGGATCATTGGGTTCTATTTAACATTCCAACATCCATTGCCAGTCTTTCCGAAAACGCCAAAGATTTTTCAGGAGCCCTGCAGGGAAAGAACTCAGGCGGCAAGTTGGGATATACGGGCCCCTGTCCGCCGGATCGTCAACATCGTTATTTCTTTAAGCTCTATGCTCTTGATACATCCTTAAATTTGCCCGAAGGGGCAACAAAAGCTGAAGTGGAAGCCGCTTGCCAAAACCATATTTTGGCTGAAGGAGAGCTTATGGGCGTGTACGACCGTCCCGGGCGTGCAAAGCAGCAGTAGGCGACTGTTCTTTTGAGTGTCCTTTCTGTTTTGTGGGGGCGCGTATGCCGCCATATCACTGAAAAGACAACTCGAAATCAATAAATGCCATTGACCTTGGCCTTGCCCTATGTCCCAATTAGAATAGTCTTTTGATTTTAGTTTTTTACATCGTCACTTCGTCGCTCACCTACCTTTCGTAGGCGTCGCTCCTTGTTCCTTGTAAAAAACAAAACTTAAAAGACTATCGAGGGCAATTAATAGGGTGACAGGCAGATGGCGGCAGGATCCTCACAAGCTAACATATATAAAAACCTTAAGGGAGAAGAGCTTTTGGCAATGGCCCTCTCAAGAGGAGAAGGGACCTTGTCCAGCAATGGGGCGCTGGCTGTGCAGACAGGGGCCCGAACGGGACGATCGCCCAAAGACCGTTTTATTGTCAAGGATTCCATAACTGAAAACACTGTGGACTGGGGACAGGTTAACCAGCCTATTTCGAAGGCATGTTTTGATCATCTATGGCAACGCGTCCAGGACTATTTAAGTCAGCGTGAGAGTTTATTTGTTATGGAGCGCCTCTGTGTGGGGACGGACCCTGCCTATCAGATTCCCCTTCACTTGACCTGTGAGCTGGCCTGGCAGGCCCTATTCTCCAAGAACCTATTTGTAACTGCGCAATCCCCGGAAAAGTTTCACCAACCTCAATGGACAATTTTGTCCGCACCTGGGTTCCAAACAGACCCTGTCCGGGATGGCGTCTACAGCGATGCAGCCATTATCCTTGATTTTACGGACCATCGGCTTTTGGTATGCGGGACCGGTTATGGGGGTGAGATCAAAAAGGGAATGTTCACCGTTCTGAATTTTATATTGCCGGATCATAAGGTCTTGCCGATGCACTGTGCTGCAAACAAAAGCGCAACCGGTGATGTGGCTTTGTTTTTTGGGTTGTCCGGGACGGGAAAAACCACTTTGTCTACAGATCCCGAGCGGTCTCTTGTTGGTGATGATGAGCTTGGTTGGACGCCAGAAAGCGTCTTTAATTTTGAAGGGGGATGTTACGCGAAGTGCATCAATCTTTCCCAAAAGAACGAGGCTGATATTTGGCATGCGATCCGGGAAGGGGCCGTTATGGAGAATGTGGTTCTGGATACCCAAACAAAAGATCCCTGCTACGATGATGATTCCCTTACCCAGAATACAAGGGTTGCCTATCCATTGTCCTATATTGAGCATAGTGTCCCGTCAGGACGCGCAGGCCCCCCACAAAACCTTATTTTTTTAACGTGCGATCTTTATGGGGTGTTGCCACCGGTTGCCCGGTTAAGCAAAGAGCAGGCGGCCTATTATTTCCTAAGTGGTTATACGGCCCTTGTCGGAAGTACGGAGGTCGGAACGGATGCGGCCATTAAGCCAACATTTAGCGCCTGTTTTGGAGCGCCTTTTTTTCCGCGCCCTGCCCAGGAGTATGCGCAGTTGCTGATGGACTATATCCGGTCAACGAATGCGACCGTCTATCTCGTAAATACAGGTTGGCAAGGGGGGCCTTATGGCAAGGGCGGAGAACGCTTCCCGATTCCCATGACGCGGGCAGTGATCCATGCCATCTTGAACGGGGGGCTTCAGGAAGCTTCTTATAAGGTATTACCCGGCTTTAATATTGAGATCCCTGAGTTTATTTCCGGCAGAAATTTGGGGGATGGCCCGATCATTTCCGACCCCCGCGAAGCCTGGAAAAAGACGGAGGAGTATCCGGCTTACCGGGATAAACTGATCCAGGAATTCCAGAAGAATTTTGAGAAATTCAATGCGCCACACATTCAAAAAGCAGGCCCGACGCTTGCCTGACGGTTTTATGATTATCAAACCTGATTACCAAGAATATTCAGCTAGACTTTTGAGTCACTCGGAAGTAGCTAGCATTAACCACCTTTGAGACGCCTCCCCCGCGAAGGCGGGGGTCTATGTCTCTTACGCGATAGCGGAGGAAAAGCAGCATCTTGTGCCTCGCTTCGCGATGCGGCGTGGATCCCCGCCTTCGCGGGGATGACGTGTGAGTATGGGCATAATCCATCGAGAAGCGTAATCGGTTTATCTGCATTTGGCTATAAGCTTTCGGTTTTTCCGAAGGGGCCTTGGCATAGGGGATGAGCGATCTTCTCGTTTAAATTAACCAACCTAAAGGCTATTTAATTTATAATTAATTATTTTGCCACATAATTATTCTGTACCACTAGGAGTCTTTTGAATAATGGTAAAATTATTTTGCATCTTAATGTTATTTTGTTGCTCAGTTTCTACAATAGCTACTTCAGAGAAAAAAAGTTGCGTTAGTAAATGTATGGATAAATATCTAAGAGCAAATACGGATGAGGAAATGGATGAGTATTCGAATAAGGCTTATGGGCAAGAATTAATTGATGAAAATAACAATAAACCAAAGAACATAATAAAAAAAATCTGCAATTGTTTTAAAGTTGAAAAATGTAAGAAAATCCCACATGAATTTTGCGAATAACACCACTATTTTATCTATTTGGGCAATTCTAGGCCCCATTGTGGGTTCTGGTTTAACCCTTTATGGTAATTATAAAGTTGAAAAATTTAAAGCGATACAAGAAGAAAAGAAAATTATTAGCTCACAATACCCACAAATAAGATTAGAAGCTGAGCAAGCATGTAGGAAGTTTTTATACTCTACAAATAGTATGTTAAGTGATATGGCAGATGTATACTACCATGATAAAGGTAAGAAAAAATCCATTAACAGAAAGATTAAAAATAATTTTACAATTTCCTATGAAGTAGCAAGGAATAGATACAATTCCTTAAATATCTTTTTACAAGCATATACTGGAAAAAATTTAGGAGTTAAAATAAACGAAAATATCACAAATATTAAGGGTGAAATTGATAGATTATTATATGATGAAAATCTTAATAACTCTAAAAGAATATTTTATTTAAAATATAGTTTGGAAAAGAAATGTAATGCTTTTCCAGCAGAAGCAGATATGCACATAAACAAAGAGATTATATCTAAAATATATCAATTTAGCAGTATATTTGAGTTCTGTCTCTAATATTAGTTGATGCATAAAAATATTATGATTCTTTAATTCCTCACGATCTATCAGTAGAACGGAAAATCACTTACTTCTAATATGCTAAATATATTTTCAATATTTTGTAACCAAAAAATGATGAAACGCACAATAATCCATGCACCATTTCTTCTTTAAATAATCCATATCAACATTAGGCGTTTGGGCGATATATAGTAAATTAAGTTCAAAACCTTACATTGAAAAAACATGGTCGATCGCCTGA
>CAZXMD010000034.1:0-2739 GCA_964641635.1 uncultured Candidatus Finniella sp.
GTCCCGCGTTGAAATATCCTGGGGAGCCTCAGACAGCATTTCCAGCCCCATGGCGACAGCGCTGGCGGGGGCACTTAAGTCGTGGCAGATTTTGGCGCACATCAAGTGCATCAGGGTCATGTCAGTCATCATCTTACACCCCACCTCAAATAAAGGTAACGTGGCACCATAACATTATCATTATATCAAAACAATTATTTTATTTTTACGATTAATTCCTATTGACCTTAGAAATAAGGTGTCATATTAGTTATCATATCCAGGCTAGGCGTGATTCTTGCGTCCAGCTATTGGGTTGTTATCAGGTTATTATAAACATTTAAGGAGTTAATTATGGTTCAGAATTTCGCACTCGCAGCTATCGTTGCTTTATTTGCTACAGCTACTCTTGCAGCACCTTCTACTGAGGCAGCTGCTCATCCATCTGAAGCAACAGATGCAGCGAAAGCTGGTACGGAAGCTCATGCAGATGCTCATAAGCAAGAAGAGCCAAAGAAAGAAGAAGAAAAGAAATAAATTTTCTTTAGATTTTTTTGTCAATATAAGGAAGCGGGGGCCCTTCGGTCTCCGCTTTTTTTATACAGGTTTCATGGGGAATTGTGACAAAGAGGGTTGAGCGCATTCATGGATTTCTCAAAAGCTTTTCGCAAATCAACACGTGGGCCGAAAAAAGGGGAGGGGTGGGAAGTATCCATTCGGCTAACTCCCAAAGCCGCCCGAACAAAAATCGGTGAAATTGCCTTCAATACGGATGGAACCCCTTACCTGAAGGTTTATGTCACGGCGGTTCCGGAAGATAACAAGGCCAATAAAGCGCTTCTCGATCTTCTGGCCAAAACCTTTGGGATACCGAAATCCCGCCTTCATATTATTTCCGGCTTAACGGATCGTCATAAAGTCATCTGGTTTGACGGGGACGTCTCTTTTTGAAGGAAGGGAGAGGTTCGGCGCGAAGTGTCGGGTCCTTCTTAAGCATTGCCTTATCTTTAAATAATAGCGTGTCTCCTTGAGTTTACCTGTAACAGCAAGTGCCCCTTTACCAACGAGACCCTGCAAGTCCCTTGTTGCTGTTGCGCGCGATGTTCCCGCTCACACACACTCTCTTTCTCGCTTTCCCCACTCTCTTCAGCACCTCCCCCGCTCTCTCTTGCTTTCCGCATTCTCTTCAGTGCATTCCCCGCTCTCTCTTGCTTTCCCAATTCTCTCCAGCACCTTTTCCGCTTTCCCCGCCCTTTCCGCTTTCCCCGCGAAGGCGGGGATCCACGTCGCAAGCGCGTAAGCGCTGCCTAATGTTCTATTTTTCTTCCGCTACCGCGGAAGAGGCGTAGGCCCCCGCCTTCGCGGGGGAGACGGAGAAAGGGCGGGGGAAGATGGAGAGAAGCGGATGATGAATTCATGTCCTACCAACTATGAAGCCTTAAAAAATTAGAGGATTGCCTTATAAAATTATATATACTAAATTTTAATAGTATTTTATTAAAATTTAAGGAGAGAATTGAGATGGCTAAAAAAACGATGTCAAAAACGCTCATTTGCATGGGGCTTGCAGGTCTCATGACCCAATCAGTTATAGCGAACACGGGTTTTTATGGCGGCGCTGCCATCGGGGCCGCGGCTTTGACGGGTGATAGCAAGCTAACGGCAAGCAGAATTGACCCTAACTTTATCATCCCAGAAGCTCGTACTTTTATCTCGAATTTTAGCGATAAAAGCCTCAATGGAGATTTATTCATTGGTTATGGGAAGCTTTTGAATTGTCTGTTTCTCGGCATAGAGGTGATAGGATCTTTAGCTACTATTAAATCAAGGCATATCCTCGATATATCAGAACAAGCAGGAGCTGAGACACTGAAAGCAGAAACAAATGGAGCTTGGGGAGCGGCTGCAAGGTTTGGATATCATATGAATCCCACGAGTTTGCTCTACGTTCGTTTAGGCTTGGAATCAAGACAGTTTAATATTAATTTTACAAGTGGCGTAGAAGCGTCTCCCTATATTAATCTTGATAAAAGTTATAGGAGTACGGCCTTTGTTCCTGGGGTAGGATTGGAAGTTGACATTACACCGATATGTGCCGTGCGTACCGAATATCGCCTTGCTTTGCATCGTAAGAGCAAACTGTTCCAGGTTAATGACCCTGCCATAGCCGAACGCTTTACCGTTACCCAAACCAAACCTACCATTCATTATTTCAATGTGGGTTTGGTTGTTAAGATCTAGGAACCTGTCTTCAGCGGGTATGTCATAGCCCGCTCCCTTGTCTTCTCTCCGTTTCCCCCTCCTTCTACGTCTCCCCCGCGAAGGCGGGGGTCTCCGTCTCTTTCGCAAAAGCGAAAGAAAAATAAGGACATTGTACAGTGCTGACGCACTGTGACATGGTTCCCCGCTTTCGCGGGGAATGCGGAGAGAGGGCTATCGTATGCTGTGTACTCCAACTATGAAGACAGCTTTACAGACCAAGACGCGCTAAAGATACTGCAATAGTATCAGCTGCACCACCAGCAGCGACACCAGCGCCTGTGGTTGCGTTGTGCGTACCAGCGGCGAGCCTTGTACGAATATTTTCAATCTGAGCGTCCGGATGTAATCCGCCTATCCCCGCCAAAGCAACCCCAATGTTTGGTACAACTACCAGCCGTTCCTTTGCTATATTTATAAAATGTGTTACCTCTGCAGTTGTTGCGCCAAAGTTAGCTGGGGTTGGGTCAAGCCCAAGCGCTGTTCGAACGCCTGATTTTC
>CAZXMD010000034.1:2839-12902 GCA_964641635.1 uncultured Candidatus Finniella sp.
TCAGGTCTGCTGGCCCAGCAGCTGTCAAGGCAGCATTGGGATCTTTTAAGGCATCCTTGTGTTTTGTGACATTCAGAATAGTTGTTGCATGAGCAGCAGCAGTTGCTTTATGGGTAGGTAATTTTACCAAGCGTTGTTTGGCTGCTTTTATAAAGGCGGCTACTTCTGCAGTTGTTCCACCAAAGTTAGCTGGGGTTGGGTCAAGCCCAAGCGCTGTTCGAACGCCTGATTTTCCAGTCTCGTTAGCAGTTTCTGCGGCAGTCGGTGCCAGCGGATTGAGAGGAGCCGCAGCAGCTTCAAGGAGTGCGAGTGCATCGAGCTTATCTGCAATAGTAACAAGAGCATGACCATGTATAGCGCTTCCTGCGGCACCTGCTGCAGTCGTTAATATTGCCGTCAGGTCTGCTGGCCCAGCAGCTGTCAAGGCAGCATTGGGATCTTTTAAGGCATCTCTATGCTTGGTGACGTTAGCAACAATGGCTACATGGACGCCTCCTAACGCCAATCTTTCTTTTGCCGCTGCTTCTTCTTTCATACGCTGAAGGGCTGCTTGTTTTTGTTGTTGACTTCCATGCGTCGCCTCAGGCAAAACCAGGGTTGTCGCCATGATGGTTGATGCTAGTAACACGGTGGTCAATCTGGTTGGGTTCTTGAATTGCATAACGGTAAACTCCTTTAAATTTAGAAACGATTCTGTTTTATCTTAAAGGTAGAATGGTTAAGAAATCGTAAAAGGAAGTTGATTTTGTTGGTGGGGTGATTGGCTTCCTATGGTGTTTCTTCCCCCTTTTTTTATCTCTCCCCCATTCTCTCCAGCACCTTCCCCGCTCTCTCTCTTTCCGCATTCTCTTCAGTGCTTTCCCCGCGAAGGCGGGGATCCACGTCACAAAGCGCGTAAGCGCTGCCCAATGTTTTGTTTTTCTTCCGCTACCGCGGAAGAGGCGTAGGCCCCCGCCTTCGCGGGGGAAACGGAGAGGAAGCGGGGAAGGCGAAAGAGGAGATAGGGGGAAGCGGAGAGAGCGGGGGAAACGGAGAGGGCGGGGAAGGCGAAAGAGGAAGTGGGGGGAAGCGGAAAGGAAAAGGATGAGGGATCACACCCCTTACTCTTCCTCATCATCCTGATGCTTGATTTGGCGTTGCCACATGGCGGCATAGAGGCCGCCTTTGGCAAGAAGGCCTTTGTGTTTGCCGCGCTCCACAATCTCCCCATGGTCCAGGACAAGAATTTCATCTGCATTAATAACCGTGGAGAGGCGGTGGGCGATGATAACGGTGGTGTGGTTTGCGGACAGTTCCTGAAGGCTGGCCTGAATCTGCTTTTCCGTATGGGTATCCAGAGCGGAAGTGGCTTCATCGAACAGGAAAATCTTGGGTTTTTTCAGAAGAGTCCGGGCAATGGCGACCCGCTGTTTTTCCCCGCCCGATAATTTGAGGCCGCGCTCCCCAACGCGGGTGGCGTACTTTTCAGGTAAAGCTTCAATAAAGGTATAGATGCGCGCATGACGGGCAGCGTCTTCGATTTGGGCATGGGTCGCTTTAGGGTTCCCATAACCGATGTTGTAGTCGATGGTGTCATTGAACAGAACCGTGTCCTGGGGGACAACGCCAATGGTTCGGCGTAAACTATCTTGCTGGATGGCCCGGATATCCTGGCCATCAATCGTGATGCGCCCCTCACCGACATCATAGAACCGGAAAAGAAGCCGCCCGATCGTGGATTTCCCGGCGCCGCTGGATCCCACGATGGCGACCGTTTTTCCGGCGGGTACGTGGAAAGAGATCTGTTTCAGAATGGGGCGGTCAGGCCCGTAAGAGAAGCTCACCTTGTCAAAAATAATCTCTCACCCCGTTACCTTGAGGGGAGGGGCGTCCGGTTGGTCTTGAATCTCTTCGGGAACATTCAGCAAGTCAAACATGGCCTCCATACTCACCAGGGCCAGTTTCACTTCACGGTAGGCAAAACCCAGGGTAAATAAGGGAATATAGAGCTGAAGAAGATAGGTATTGACCGCGGCAAAGTCCCCGACTGTCATTTCCTGGGTAATGACGGCCTCCCCCGCCAGGAGCATGACGGCAACGAGCCCAATGGAAATAATGACGGATTGGCCGATATTTAAAAAGGAAAGGGAGAGCTTGCTTTTAACGGCGGCGGTTTCGTACCGCTTGAGGGCCGAGTCAAAGCGGGAAGCTTCATGGTCTTCATTGCCGAAGTATTTGACCGTCTCGAAATTGAGGAGGCTATCAATAGCTTTGGTGTGTGCCTCCGAATCGGTGGCGTTCATGGTCTTCACAAATCCGATGCGCCACTCTGTTATGGTCAAGGTAAATACGGCGTAAGCGATCATGGTCACAAGGGTGATGAGGGAAAAGCGGTAATCATAAAGGATCCACAAAACAAGGCTTACCAGTAGAATTTCTATAAAAGTAGGCACGATGTTGAAAGTTAAAAATTGAAGGAGGGACTCAATCCCCTTTGTTCCGCGTTCGATGGCCCGGCTCAACCCCCCTGTTTGACGCTCCAGGTGGTAACGCAAGCCCAGGTTGTGCAGATGGTGAAAGACGGATAAACCGACCTGGCGGACGGCTCGTTGGGCGACAGCAGCAAAGACGCCATCCCGGACTTCGGAAAAGAGAGTGGAGAGTAGGCGGGCGATACCATAAGAAAGGATCAAGACGACGGGGAAGATTATAATCCCTTGATGTGTGGGGGACAGGGCATCAATCGCGCCTTTGAATAGAAGGGGAACTATCAAAGTTGCGCCCTTTGCGAGGATGAGGGAAACAAAAGCAAGGATGACCCGTGTCCGGATTTGGGGTAAATTTGCCGGCCATATGTAGGGCAGCAATTTCCCAATGGTTCGAACGTCTGGTTTTAATAAAACGTCTTTTGGTATAGGATTGGACGCCATAAATTATCCCTTCTTTTGAGCTTGCAGCCTGATTATAAGGCTCCTTTTTGAATAAGACACAATGTTTTTTCTTTTTTTTCAAGTTATGTTAGGATAAGGTGTGGAGTTGTTATCAACGAGGATTGTTGCGATTGCCATATTATGAATGTAAGCTCTATGCGCCTCGATACGTCAATCTATTCTCACTCACTTGATTTAATGTAGGAAAAAAGCATGAAACAATTGCAGAGTGCTAGTTTGTCCTCACTTGAGGACGCGGCTGCCGCCCTTCCCATACAGACTGAATTGGGGACAGTTGCACAGCGTTATGCCTATTGGCGTTTACGCATTCTTTACAGCATGATTTTTGGGTACGCCGCTTTTTATTTTGTACGAATGAATTTTTCGATGGCGTTACCGGCTATTAGTGCGGAGTATGGGTATACCAAAACGCAACTCGGGGCAATTATTACAGTCTGGTCGATTATTTATGGCGTTGGCAAGTTTGTGAATGGCTATTTCAGTGACCGCTCCAACGCCCGCTATTTTATGACCTTTGGGTTGTTGGGGGCTGCTGCAACCAGTTTTTTCATGGGGTTTGGGTCAAGTCTTTATTATTTCGGTTTTTTCTGGGCGATTAATGCCTGGTTCCAATCTATGGGGTGGCCGCCCGTCGCCCGCCTTCTGACCCATTGGTATAGCCCGACAGAGTTGGGAACAAAGTGGGGCCTTACAAACATGTCCCATCAAATTGGGGGAGCGGCGATTGTCCTGGCCGCGGGGTATCTGGTCCAGCACTATGGATGGCAGTCTGCGTTTATTGTTCCCGGTATTTTTGTGATTGGGGTCGCCGGATTCCTGTTTAACCGGTTGCGGGATACTCCCCAATCTATCGGGCTTCCTTCCATAGAGCAACATAAGGGTTTGGTAAGTAATCCCCTGGAGCAGGAAGAAGAACACCTTGCGCCCAGAGCCCTTATCATGCGCGTTTTGAACAATCGTCTGCTCTGGTACGTTTGCCTGGGCAATATGTTCTTGTATGTTGTCCGTATGGGCGTCTTTAACTGGGCTCCGACTTTCTTAAGTGAACTGAAGGGGGCTTCCTTAATGTCATCGGGGTGGCAAGTCGCCGGATTTGAGATCGCTGGAATGGCGGGTGGAATTGGGGCTGGCTGGGTTTCCGACCGCTTCTTTTCCGGTCGTCGTGGGCCTGTGAGCGTTATATATATGGCTCTCCTGACGGCATGTTTATTCTATTTCTGGTGGGTGCCGGCGGGCAATCATGTGATGAATGCTATTGCCATGATGGCTGTGGGCTTCTTGGTGTATGGCCCCCAAGTGCTTGCTGGCGTTGCAGCTGCTGACTTTGCCTCCAAAAAAGCCGTTGGGATGGCAAATGGCCTAACGGGGACATTTGGCTACTTGGGAAGTGGCCTTTCAGGTATCTGTGTGGGTTGGGTTGCGGATCATTATGGATGGGGCGGCGGCTTTGTTTTCTTTATCGTCGCATCCTTTTTAGCAACATTTTTCTTTTCCCTAACCTGGAATCATCGCGCCAAAGTTCTTGAAGAACAGGCAGAAGCCCATATTGAATGAGGGGTAGTTTCTTAACGGGGATGGTTTGTTTCTTTGATTTCTTTCTTTGATTTCTTTCTTGAGTTACGTGCATAGGTGGAGTATATTTTTCAATCATGAAAGAAGATAATCATCATCGGTCACCTGGCGCCCCTCTCAGCTTCCGCCCTCCAAAGACAATTGTTCTGGTTGGCCTCATGGGGGCAGGGAAAACCAGCATTGGCAGACGCCTCGCAAAACGGTTGGAAGTGCCTTTTTATGATTCAGACATGGAAGTTGAAACAGCTGCGGGATGCCATATTAAAGAAATTTTAGATGTTTTTGGGGAAGATGCCTTCCTCAATGGCGAATACAGGGTGATCAATCGGTTGCTGGAGCAAGAACCCCACGTCCTGGCGACAGGGGGAGGGTCTTTTATGAATGCCGATACCCGGGAACAGATTAAAGAAAAAGCAATCTCCGTGTGGTTAAGGGCGGATCTAGATACCCTCGTTGCCCGCGTATCACGGCGCACAGATCGCCCTTTGCTGGAAGATGCAACCCGCCACCGCACCACCCTTGAAGAACTTATCCAGGAGCGGTACCCCGTTTATGGAGAGGCCAATGTCGTTGTTCAAACGTTTGATGAGCCAACCAATACAACCGTTGACCGGGTTATTGCGGCCCTGGCGGAATATATCCGCGATAACTATCCCGCCCAGTATGTTTTAAAGGCGTTTTAACCGGGTATCTTTCAAGTTTACTCTTTGGTGGAAAGTTCTTATGATGATAGGATCGCAAGAGAGCGGTATGAGTTTGAAAAAGATTAAGGTGCTGATGGCTAAATGTCATAAAATCAGATGGATTCCTGCCCTTTTTAGGGGGGCGTTCCTCTTACTGGCTCCAGTAATGATCTCAAGTGTTTTAGCCGAAGTCCTCCATTCCGCGCCGGATAGCAAAATACTGGAATGCCAAACGGCTTTAGAGAAGTTTTCCTTTCGCCTGGAAGAACGCTCACGGGGGCGGCCCCATCAGGCTTACTATGCCAACCTTTACCGTCAGACTCAGGACTTTTTAGCGAGCTTAAAGAATTTCCCCGCGCCGCCTCTGGATAAATGCCAGAACTACCTTAATGTGGTCCAGGATATTGTTGGGGGTCAGGGCGCCGATTTGGGGCCTTTGCCAAGGCACTCAGGGCAGCGATATGGTGGGCGGTTAACGCAGCCGATTCTGAAGACCATTCCGAAGAGGGAGCTGCGTAATATACGTTATGAGTATGCGGAAAGAGCCAGGTCAGCAAAAGAGAAGAAACAGGTTGGGGAAGAGGAAGAAGACCTTGAAGAGGTTTCGTTTGCTCCAACCCCGGTTCGCCGATCTACGAAAACCGGAAATCCCCTAGCCTCAGAAACAAAAGATCATGAACCAAAATTTTAATCACGGCAGGTTTGCGCCTTCATGACTTTACTGTTAACGTTCATTGTTCTCTTGCTGCTCATTGGTATGGGGTTCCTGTCGGCATCTGAGACCGCTATTACGGCCGCTTCAAAGCCAAAACTCCATCACATGGCGAAACGGGGGGATAAAAAGGCCGTCCTTATCCGCTTCTTACAACAGACCCCCGGTTTGACATTAAGTGCGCTTCTCATGTGCGCCACCGTATTTGTCACCTTTGCCACAGCCCTGTTAACGGAAGTTATTGACCGTGCTTTTGAGCAGGGCAGGGGGGTGATTTATGCACCGATTATTGCGAGCGCCCTGACCGTTATCTATGCCGAAACCATGCCCAAGATTATCGCCGTGAACCAGCCGGAGCGTGTTGCGATCTTCCTGGCAACGCCAATGGGGTTTATCTGTAAAACTTTTCGCCCCCTGACGGTTGCTATTAATTTTATCGCACGGGTTACGTTAAAGCTGTTTCGCTTCAATGTGCGTATTACGTCAACCTCCCACGCTACCGTCGAGGAGCTGCGAGGTGTGATTGACCTTCACCATGGGCCCGGCCAGGATGTGGCCCATGAGCGGGCGATGCTGAAAAGTATTCTGGATCTGGGGTCGGTTCAGGTCGGTGAAATTATGGTGCACCGCAAGAACGTGACCATGGTTGATGCGGAGGATCCCCCGGCGGCCATTGTGGAGCAGGTTCTGGCATGCCCCTTTACGCGCGTCCCCCTGTTTAAGGGGGATCCGGACAACGTGATCGGCGTCATCAATGCCAAAGCCCTCTTGCGCGCCGTTCAGGCGCAAGGGGGGCAGGTGGACAAGCTGGATGTTACGGCCATTGCCGGTTCTGCCTGGTTTGTTCCGGAAAGCACAGATCTGTTGGAGCAGTTGCAAGCCTTCCGCCATCGGCGGGAACACTTTGCCCTTGTGGTTGACGAATATGGGGCCATTATGGGGATTGTGACCCTTGAAGATATCCTGGAAGAAATTGTGGGGGATATTTCGGACGAATATGACATTACGGTTAAGGGGGTCCGTGCTCAGGAAGATGGTTCCTATATTGTTGACGGTAATGTCACAATCCGTGACCTCAATAGGCAATTCGAGTGGGATCTGCCGGATGAGGACGCGGCGACCATCGCAGGCTTGGTGCTGTACGAACTCCGCCTGATCCCCGAAGTCGGCCAGGTCTTCATGCTGGCTGGCTTCCGTTTTGAGGTTCTGCGCCGTCACCGGAACCAGATCACCCTTCTGCGCATTACCCCTCCCCATGCGGGGACAGCCTAACACCAGATATGTTTTTGAAAAAATGTGTCAATTAGAGCCTGGGTCAATTTAACGCAATCCTTCGTATTATTATTACATTTCAGTAACTTATTGCGGTCTTTCTCACAACTTCTCCGCAACTTAGCAACAATTCGTCTAAATTTTTATTGTACTTTTCCTATACTCCTATTACTTAAAGAGATGTGAGGGGCGGGGAATTGGTTAAAGCCACCTCAGGGGTAGAACCAGTAAACTATTGGAGGCGATGATGGAAAGAATACATTGTGAAATCGTAAAAGGTGTTCGAGTTGAGGCTCCTATTTTTGTGCAAAGGTAAGGGAGGGTTAGGATGTGTGTATTTGAATAGGCTTGCTGCGTAAGTAAGAAATACCAAAGTTCGTTTGCTTTGAGTATGTCTAGGAACTTAAGTCACCTACGCAGTAGGTCTATCTAGGGATATATGTTGTTGATAGGTTTTTGCATGTTACCTATGAGATTTCCGTGGACATCTGCCTTGTGGTCTTCTATAATATATTAATTTATTATCTGTAGTTTGATCATATAAGGGTGTGCCGTGCTTAGAAGTTTGCAGATGGATTTTAACTTAGCTCACCTGAGATCTTTCATCGTTGTTGCCCGCACGGGAACCCTTAGCGCTGCAGCTAGGGAGCTTGGCACGACGCAGCCTAATTTGGGCCGTCAAATGACGCTATTGGAAAAAGAAGTCAACCTGGTTCTTTTTGCTCGTCATGCGAGAGGCCTTGGCCTTACAAAACAGGGCCAGGAATTCCTTAATTTATGTCAGGAGATTGTTGGCCAGTTAGCTCAAGAGACAAATGTCATTCGAGAAAAAGATTCTATCCCCCAAGGGAGTTTCAATTTTTTAAGTGGAACCGGGATACTTGAAACAATTTTGGAAAATATTGCATCGTTCTCTGAAAAATTTCCTAAAATCAATTTTAAATTTTCCTCGATTGTCAATGCCTATCAACTTCAAATTGGAGAGGCGGACGCAATGGTAATACCAAGTCTCCAGACCATTTCTGACTCTGAATTGATTCAACGTCCACTTTATGATACAGCAATGCGTATTTATGCCGCCCCGCATTACCTTAGACAATACCCTATGCCAAAGGCTGTGGAAGACCTCCTGTCCCATAAAGTAATTGTTTATGCAGGTGAAAAACAAGAAATACTTAACAAACAAATCTTGAGTGATAATTTGATGAATTCTTTACATCCCTTCATTCATGTAGCAACTGGACCTGCAATGCGTATTGCTTTAATCAATGGCGCTGGAATTGGGTGTTATGGTTACCATAAAGGAATAATGGGAAAGGGGTTGTTAGTGGATGTCTTTCCGGACATGCCTGATCATATTATTTCCTATTATTATACGTATCACAAGCGCCTTGAAGGCTCTCCCAAGGTTGAAGCTTTTTATGAATTCTTGAAAGAAGCCACAAAGGTTTGGGAATGGCGGGAGGAAAAAAATGTATCAGCTTAGTGGGCTGTCCGCCTGTGCAATCTCGGCCTTGATATCGTTTTTTGCACACACTCATCTGTTGTCGTAAATTATTTAAGTCAAAGGAATTGGTAAGGGAGCTTAAAAGCGTGCAAATGGATTTTGATATCAGTCATCTTCGCGCTTTTATGGTTGTTGCGCGCAAAGGCAATATCAGTGAAGCGGCAAGGGAGCTTGGGGCGACCCAACCCAACCTGGGCCGTCAAATGGCGGCTTTATCCCGCCAGGTTGGCATGGAACTGTTTATCCGTCATTCCCGTGGGGTAGACCTGACCCAGCAGGGAAAAGAGTTTTTTGATGTATGCCAAAATATCGTTGGTCGGTTAGCTCAAGGGATAGACATCATCCGTGAAAAAGGTGCCGAACCTCAGGGAACCTTTCACCTTTTCAGTGGAGCCGGGGTTTTGGAGAATATTCTCGAAAATATTGCTTCATTTTATGAAAGGTTTCCCAAGGTTTCCTTTAATTTTTCGACAACTGTTAATCCCTTCGAACTCCACGCCGTTCATGCTTATCAGCTTCAAATTGGGGAGGTAGACGCCACGATTATGCCACTTCTTGAAGCTGAGTCTGAATCTGGTGCTGGCCCTGATTTTATTCAACGTCCTCTTTATGAGACGACACTACGGGTTTATGCGTCACCTCATTACCTTCAGATGCATTCTCAGCCTAAGACGTTGGAAGATCTTCAAGCCCATAAAGTCATTTTTTATGAGGGTAAAAAGCAAGAAATAGAACTTAATAAACCCATCATCAATGAGAAAACAGTTAACCTTTTGTGCCCCTTTATGACAGTTGGCACGGTTCCTGCAATGCGTATGGCTTTAATCAATGGGGCCGGAATTGGCTGTTATGCTTATGATAAAAGAGTCATGGATAAGGGATTGCTCGTTGATGTTTTCCCGGATATGCCTGATCATATTATGTCCTATTATTATACATATCACAAACGCCTTGAAGGCTCCCCCAAGATCGAAGCTTTCTATGAATTCTTGAAAGAAGTCACGAAAGTCTGGGAGTGGCGGGAAAGGGAAAAGGCAACTTTCTAAAAACCTTTAGGTCGTTCTCTCCGCTCTTCTGTGGCAAGCTTATTTCTGACGTTTGTTTTTTAACAGAAAATTATTCCCCTCACCCGCCTCTTCACTTCGTTCAGAGCCGACATCTCCCTTTGTGGGAGAGGTTGCCATGAGCGCTAGCGAACCGAAGGTCAACGAAGCTAATTGGCGGGGTAAATCGAAGATGGGCAATTTAAAAATTTGACAAATTCTATGGGCATTCCTTAAAACTTCTTCCATGCTGATCACTTGATCTATTGAGGTACCCGATAGATCAGGCGGTAGCAGCCCTATGCGCATAGGGTGATTTTTAAAAAGTAATTGCTCAGCGAATT
>CAZXMD010000035.1:0-12446 GCA_964641635.1 uncultured Candidatus Finniella sp.
CGTTATTGTCAAACCGTTTTAGCTTTATCAAGGAAAATTATGCAATTACAGGAACTTAAGCGCAAGCCGCCCGCTGAACTATTGGCGCAAGCAGAAGAATTAGAAATAGAAAATGCCAGCGCATTACGCAAACAGGATTTAATGTTTGCTATTTTAAAGAAGCTGGCGGAAAAAGACGTCGCAATTTTTGGAGATGGCGTTGTTGAAATACTCCAGGACGGATTTGGGTTCTTGCGCTCTCCGGAGTCAAACTACCTTCCGGGGCCGGATGATATTTACGTTTCTCCAAGCCAGGTCCGCCGTTTTGGCTTGAGAACAGGAGATACTGTAGAGGGTCAAATCCGGGCCCCTAAAGATAGCGAACGCTATTTTGCTCTCTTAAAACTCAATACCATCAATTTTGAAGCCCCCGACAACATCAAGTACCGCATTAATTTTGACAACTTAACGCCTCTTTATCCGGAAAAAAGACTTATTCTGGAAGTTGAGGGAGAGGGCAATGTTTCTAACGGGAAAGATTTTACACAGCGCGTCATTGACCTCGTTTCGCCTTTGGGTAAAGGTCAGCGTGCGTTAATCGTGGCGCCTCCCCGTACAGGAAAAACCGTGATGTTGCAGAATATTGCGCACTCTGTAGCGATTAATCATCCTGAAGTTTATCTTATCGTCCTGCTGATTGATGAGCGGCCTGAAGAAGTTACGGATATGGCCCGCTCCGTGAAGGGGGAAGTTGTCTCTTCTACCTTTGACGAGCCGGCCTCTCGTCACGTTCAGGTTGCTGAAATGGTCATTGAAAAGGCCAAGAGATTGGTTGAACAAAAGCGCGATGTTGTGATTCTGCTTGACTCGATTACACGTTTGGCCCGTGCCTATAACACAGTTGTTCCTTCCTCTGGTAAGGTTTTAACAGGTGGTGTGGATGCCAATGCGCTGCAACGCCCGAAACGGTTCTTTGGCGCAGCCCGTAACATTGAAGAAGGCGGGTCTTTGACCATTATCGCAACAGCCTTGGTCGATACGGGCTCCCGTATGGACGAAGTCATCTTTGAAGAGTTTAAGGGAACGGGTAACGCAGAAATTATTTTGGATCGTAAGCTTTCTGATAAGCGCACCTTCCCATCAATCGACATCACAAGGTCGGGTACGCGTAAAGAAGAACTTCTGGTTACCGATAAGGCTGCCTTGTCCAAAATGTGGGTTCTCCGGCGCATTCTCAACCCTATGGGCACTATCGAAGCCATGGAATTCTTGCATGATAAATTGAAATACAGCAAGAGCAACTCAGACTTTTTTGAGTCCATGAACTCCTAGAAGTTGTCTTCATGGTTGGTATATAAAACCTCTCACCCGCTGCTCTTTGCTACAGTGTACAAACGTGCGTAGATCTCTCCCCTTGTGGGGAAGGTCGACATAAGCGTAATGGCGGATGAGGGGTAGATATAGAACAGGTTCTCTAAAGAGGTGATTTGGCGCCATGATTGTTCTAGGCTTGACAGGGTCGATGGCCATGGGGAAATCCACTGTTACAAAGGTGTTGCGTCTCGTTTATCACATACCCGTTTGGGATGCGGATCAGGCGGTGCGGGACTTGCTGGCGACAGACCTTGATCTTATCCAGGAAATTAGTGAGCGATATCCAGAGGTCATGGTTGAGGGAAAAATCAATCGGGCTTCTTTGCGTTCCAAAGCTTTTGAAGATGAAGTCTGTTTATCGACCCTGGAACACCTTATCCACGAAAAAGCCTTTTTACTTGCGGTTCAGTTTATAGAGAAAATGCGTCGCTTGGGGACTTCTTTTTGCGCTCTTGACGTTCCATTGCTCTTCGAGGTTGGGTGGGACAAAATATGTACGCACACGGCTGTGATCTATGCACCACCTTCTATTCAAAGACAGCGCTTATCCTTGCGCCCAGACCTCAATGAGGCTAAAATCGCCCATATTCTGTCTCGTCAGTGGTGTTTGGCCGAAAAAAAAGCTCTTGCTTCTTATGAAATTCAATCCGGCTTATCAAAAGCAAACACCGTTCGTCAGGTTGATCAGATCATTCAGGAATTAAAATCAAGGCAGGTACAATATGCGTGAAATTGTTTTGGATACGGAAACGACGGGCCTAGATCCCGCAGAGGGCCACCGAATTATCGAGATTGGCTGTGTAGAGCTTATCAATTACCTGCCGACAGGGCGGGTTTACCACACCTACATTAATCCTGAACGGGATGTGCCTTCGGAAGCCTCTGCCATCAGTGGCATCAAAACGGATTTCTTAAAACCATTCCCGGTGTTTGCTAATATTGTGGATGATTTTTTGACTTTCTTGGGGGAGGATAAACTTGTTATTCACAATGCCTCTTTCGATCTGAAATTTTTGAATGCAGAATTCGAACGCCTGAACCATCCTCCTTTCCTGCCCCACCGTGCAACAGATACCTTGAAAATTGCCCGCACCAAATTTCCCGGGTCCCCAGCAAGTCTTGATGCTTTATGCCGCCGCTTTCAGATTGATTTGAGCACCCGCACGAAACACGGCGCGTTGGTTGACTCAGAATTGCTGGCAAAAGTTTATCTTGAGCTAATAGGGGGTCGTCAGACGACTTTTTCATTTGATGGGGGCGCTTCTGAAAAATCAGCGTCAAAGGATGGGAATATAAACGCCGTAGAGCGTGCTTTACGGATCGCCCGTCCCCACCAACTAACTCCCGAAGAATTAGCAGCTCACCAGAAGCTTATCGGAACCCTTAAGGAACCTTTGTGGAAGAGGTAGAGTTTTCTATTTTTTTACATTATTCAGCGGTCACACCATTTCCGCAAGCTAAAACTCCACTCCTTGGAAATAAAGAGGCTTTCGGTTCTTTCTCCTATCTGTCTATAATTTAAGTAAAATTAATTATATATAGAAGGACATAGTCGTGATTCGAGGGGCTCAAGATCCTTTTCTCAATTATTACCACCGAGAATTGACGTATTTGCGCCATGCGGGGGGAATATTTGCGAATAAGCACCCGAAAATTGCCCGCCGGCTGGGGCTGAACTGGGAAGAATCCCCAGACCCTCATATGGAGCGGTTGTTAGAGTCATTCGCCTTTCTAACGGCGCGTCTCAGCCAGGAAATTGATGACCGTCTGCCTCAGATTGCTTCCGCGCTTTTGGGCGTTCTCTATCCCCAGTTGATTAGTCCCGTTCCGGCTATGGCGATAGCCCATTTTGAAGCCGATGCAACGAAGGGATCCCTTACAACCGGTTTTCCGATTTCAAAAGGAACGCCCTTATTCACAGATGCGGAAGAAGGGGTCACTTGTCGGTTCAAGACGGCCTATGACGTAACTTTGTGGCCAATTTCGGTGTCATACGTAGACTTTGTTCAAAGGGGCGCTTATGACATCAGCGGTTATGGTCCAAGCGCTCCCTGGTATTTACGCATACGTCTTCAATGTGAGGAAGGGCTTACGTTTTCCGACCTGCCGGATTTGAAACGGTTGACCTTTCACTTGAATGGGGACCGCCTCTTGACGTTTGGGATGTATGGGGCTTTGTTTGCCCAAAGCGCTCCTCACGCCTTATTGTCTAAAGACCAAAAAACAGCATCTCCCTTACCCATGCCCTCGTTAAAAGCTGTTGGGTTTGATGAAGACCATCTTATTTTGCCTCACCCGGGGCACGCCCACCCTGCCTATCAAATGGTGAAAGAGTATTTCCATTTCCCCGAAAAGTACCTGTTTTTCTCTGTTGAAAATATATCGACGCAAGGGGCTGGGGATGAAATCGACCTCTTAATCGCTATTGAAGATCCGGATATCGTTGGAAAGATACCCTTGCATCCCCGAAATTTCTTGTTGGGCTGTACGCCCATGGTCAATCTGTTCCGCCGGACAACAGACCCCATCCGCCTTGATCATCGACGGACGGAATACCGATTGACGCCAGATCAAAGGCGGGAAAGAACGACAGAAATTTATTCCATAAACCGCATATTGGCGACCGTAGAAGATGAACCCGAACCTTTTGAATTTCATCCCTATTTTTCCTATAACCATCAGTCGACGCAATTTGGGGAGCAAAGGGAACGGAGCTCATTCTGGCTCAGTCGTCGCGTGGCTTCTGTGCAAAAGGATATTCCGGGAACAGAGATGTTTCTGACTTTTGTGGATCTGGACTTCAATCCGAAATTGCCCGCCGTTCAAACAATATATGGGGAAACTTTGTGTACGAACCGCTACTTGCCCGAGCAGATGACGGCCGGAACATTGATGCAGATTGAGGACCGGGCGCCTATTGCGCAGATCGTTTGTTTGGACAAGCCCGTTTCTCAGGTTCATGCGCCAAGAGATGGGGAAACCTTGTGGCGTTTGATTTCTCAATTATCCGTCAATCACTTGTCCCTAAGCCAAGGGGAAGCATCCGTGAACGTGCTAAAGGAAATGCTGCGCCTTTATGCGGGCCCTGCTTCTGTTTATCGTCACGGGGAGATTGACGCCATAGAAAAAATATCCAGTCGGTCGATCGTCCGTCGTGTGGGTGACCAAGCCTGGCGTGGGTTTATTCCTGGCATAGAGGTTTCGTTAACCATGAATGAGCAGCACCTGGCGGGGAGCAGTACCTTTTTGATGAGCGCCGTTTTGCGCCATTTTTTTGCCTTACAAGTGTCTATCAATTCGTTTGTTGAGGTTGTGTTAAACAGCACCCAACGTCAAGGGGAGTGGATGAGATGGCAACCGTTGCCCGGCGAACAAGTCCTTCTCTAGAAGAGCAGATTGAAACAGTTCCCCATGAGTTTGATTTTCATCAAGCCATTCGACTGTTAGAAAAAATGCGTCCCGAAGCGCATCCTTTAGGGGAGGGTTCTAACCCCCTAAAGGAAGCCGTTTCTATTGAGTCTCGGGTGACCATGTCCCCATCGGGATCTGATCTTCAAAGCTTGAAGCGCTCGGCGACAGATAAACCCCCCGTTCTGACGGTGAATTTCTTGGGCCTTGGTGGAATTCAAGGTTCTTTACCAACTCCTTATACGGAAATGTTGATTGACAGATTGCGCAGCAAAGACTCAACCTTTAAGAATTTCCTTGATATTTTCAATCATCGCCTGGCCAGTTTTTGGCACCGTATGCGCAAAAAGTTTGTTTTAGGCATTGCACAAGTTCATCCTGAAGCAACACCGGCAGGAAAGTCCTTTCTGGATCTGGTCGGTATTGATTCCGACTTTTTGCGCAATCGACTGGCTGTTCCCGATCAAGCCTTGCTTGCTCAAGCCGCTGTTTTTTGGAGACGCCCTCGATCTCTGGTTGGCTTGCAGCGTTTGTTACGTTCCTACTTTGGGTTGCCTATGGTTGTGTCCCAGTTTCAAGGGGCCTGGCAAGTTGCCCAGAAACGGGACTGGACCAGGATTGGGGTAAGAGAATCCGGACAGCATCAGGTTTTGGGAAGAACAGCGGTTCTGGGGAGGCGCTCTTGGCACCAAACAGCCGGAATTGCCGTACATATCCCCCCCCTTAACTATAAACAGTTTATCCATTTTCAAAAGGAAACCTCTTCAGAATTTTTAGCTTTGCGGGATTTAATCTTTTTTTATATTGGGGAAGGCCAACACGTTCACCTAACGTTTTCCCTTCAGCGAGAGCATATTGTGCCCATGCAGATCAATGGCCAGTTTGAACTGGGGAGAACCACCTGGATGACGCGAGGCGAGGGTAAGGGCTTCCCACGAGATCCTGAAGTAAGGTTGGCAATGAAGCCAGGAAGGCATTATTAACTTGAATTATGGGCCGAGAAGTGAAATAGCATAATTCTGTTAAGAGTTGTCTTAAGGGGGATACTGATGTTTGCCGTCATTTACCGGGGCCGCGTCTATCCGGGTCTGGAAGAAAAATACCAGGAGCTTTGGCGCAAAGTCGCAAAATACTTTATGGAGCACCGGGGGGCTTATGGCTCATGCCTTCATAAAACGGCCGATGGCGACTGGATTGCCTATTCAAGGTGGCCGGATAAAGCAACGCGGGATGCGTCTTGGCCGCAAGAAGGGGACGACCTTTCAGAAACGTTGAGCACTGAGGTGAAAACCATTATTTTAGAGTTGAAGAAATGTATTGATAAAAATTACCCCTTTCAGGAAATTTGTATGGACGTTATGGATGACCTGTTGTTTAAAAAGGAGGCGCCGCATGCTTGACCACTTTTCTCTTTCCGTAAAAGACTACGACCAAAGTCTTAAATTCTATGATGAAACCCTTTCAATTTTAGGGTACGAGCGTGTGATGACTTTTGATACGCCAGAACATAGGGTTGCTGGTTATGGCGCTGAAGGAAGGCCGTCTTTCTGGATGGGTGTTGACTGTGTAACTCCAAAAGAAGATGAATTTATTGGGAAGGCGCAAGGGGTACACGTTGCCTTTAAGGCTCCTGATGCGAAAGCTGTACAAGCGTGGCATCAAAAATGTTTAGAGCTTGGGGGCCAGGATAATGGGGCTCCAGGCGTTCGGCCGGAATATCACCCCGGCTATTATGGGGCTTTTATTGTTGATCCCAATGGTTGGCGCATTGAGGCCTGTTTCCACGGGTATCATGCAGAAGGTTAACCAAACTGTTTTGCGAGTATTTTTGACAGGGGGTGAAAAAGGTAGGTTATTGAGGGTGAAGAAACTGATTAGCGTGAAACGGCTATTCTTTCGATTTTTCTTTCGGCCATTTCCGGAAGGCCCATTACGATAAGATCTTCTGCTTCTTGTGCAGAAATGGGCATGGAGAAATAATACCCTTGTACATAATCGCAATTTAGTTGACGCAACAAATCAAGTTCAATGATAGTCTCCACACCTTCAGCAACAACTTTATAGGTGAGGTCATGAGACAGATTGATGATACCTGCAACCATACGGTATGTCTTATCATCGCTTGCCATACGGCTGACAAAACAACGGTCAACCTTGACGATATCAAAAGGAAAAGCATTTAATTGGCTTAAGGAAGAAAATCCTGTTCCAAAGTCATCAATGCATAATTCTATATTATAAGATTTAAATTTTTCCAGGTTCTGTATGCACAAGTCAATATTCTGTGCCAGAACGCTTTCTGTTAACTCAATCTTTAAGGAATGAGGGGGGAATTTGTATTTGGCAATAATTTTTAACAGCCGTTCAATGTTGGCAAGGTCTGAGAGCTGGTTAATGGACAAATTGACACTAATTTCTATGTCTTCCGCTTTCTTTATCTTGCTGCGCCATTTATATAACTGCTCACAGGCTGTTTCCAGGATATATTCTCCGATGGGCAGGATTAGCCCGGACTCTTCCGCCAAGGAAATAAACCGGGTGGGTGGAACGATCCCTAAGGTTGGGTGTTGCCAGCGGATGAGCGCTTCAAATCCGGCGATGGTATTATTAGAAATATTGACAATGGGCTGATAGACCAGAAAGAGTTCTTTCTTCTCTAGGGCGGAGTGCAGATCCTTTTCCATTTGCAATTGGTTAACCTTATAGAATTGTGTTTCCTGGTTAAAGATTGAGTACCGTCGGCGCCCGAGGGATTTGGCCTCATACATGGCAAGGTCCGCATTGCGCATAATGAGATCGCCAGTCAAGGTCTTGTCGGAAATACCAACAATCCCGATACTTGCAGAGACAAGAATGGACTCTTCTTCAAACACAAATGGCAAGGCTAATTTTTTAGCAATACGGTTAGCAACCTTTTCTGCCTCTTCGATGGCATGAATATCCTCTAACAGAAAGACGAACTCGTCACCACTCAATCTGGCCAATGTATCTCCGGGACGTAAAATACTTTTAAGCCGTTGGGCGACACCGATAAGAACGCTATCTCCCATTATATGGCCCAAGCTGTCATTAATGATTTTAAACCTGTCCAAATCAAGAAAGAGTATGGCCCCAGACAAGGAACCTGTTCGGCCTGCTTTAGCAATGAGATGCTCCAGGCGGTTTAGTAGAAGGAGGCGATTGGGCAGGCCTGTCAAAGAATCATGAAAAGCCGCATGTTGGAGCTTGTGCTCGTTTTGTTTGCGAAGGGTAATGTCTGTTTGGGAACCGGAAATCCTTATGGCTTGCCCATCATCATCTCTCAAGGCAATTCCCCGGGCCAGCATCCAAAGATATTCCCCATTAACGTGGATCATTTGATACTCAGACTCAAACCGGGGCGTGTGACCAGCCAAGTGGGCGTCAAGTTCAGCGCGTACCTGACGTCTATAGTCGGGGTGGATTTTGTCCAGCCAATCTTCTGGGCTATCAAAAACTTCATCCTCATCATACCCCAACATTTCTTTCCATCTTGGGGAGTAAAATACCCTTTTTTCTTTTAAGTCCCAGTCCCACAAGCCATCATTTGCACCCCGAATAGCCAATTCATACTGTTCTTTAGCCGCTCGAAGCTCTGTCGCCCGCTGTTCCAGGTTTTTGTTTGTATTTGTAAGCTCTTGGGAAACCAGGTTCATGGCCCGGTTGATCATTTGAATTTCCCGGTCATTTTCTAGGTAGGTTTTGTTGATCATGCCCAATAGGGCCTCAAGGTCAATGCCGCCACTAACTTGTGTTACTTGCGTCAGTTGACAGTGCAAGGCTTTGGTGTAAGAACCTTCCTTGATTTTAGCCATGACTATTTGTGGCATCTGATCTCGTGCTCTACTCTGTTGAGCGGGGCTAAGCCTTGATTACTTTTCATTTTAACTTTCCGTCATAAGATGATAAGCCTATATTAAATTATATACGGGAAATTATTGTTTTTTCCTTAAGATGGAACCTCATATGACGGATCAGACACATTTTGGTTTTGAAACCGTTTCTGGCTCTGAAAAGACCAGGCGCGTCAAGGATGTTTTCCGTCGGGTGGCTCAAAATTATGACCTGATGAATGATTTGATGAGTATGGGGATCCATCGGCTATGGAAGGACCATCTGGTTTGGGATCTTACTCTTTCCCCCAATGCCCATGTTTTAGATGTCGCGGGAGGGACGGGGGACATTGCTTTTCGTATAGCAAAGGCCTATCCTCACTTGAATCTGCAAATAACTGTGTGCGACCTGACGCCTGCTATGGTAGAAGTTGGGCGGGACCGCGCGATTAACCAGGGGCTCCTCACGGGTGAAGGATATGGTATTGAGTGGGTTTGTGGAAATGCGGAAATGCTTCCCATACCGGACAATTCTGTAGACTTATACATTATTGCTTATGGTCTTCGCAATGTGACCCATATTGATAAAGCTTTATTGGAAGCTTTTCGCGTTCTAAAACCAAATGGGAAATTTGTGTGCCTGGAGTTTAGCCGGGTTACGTTTCCCCCTCTGGAAAAACTGTATGAATTCTATTCTTTTCACCTTTTGCCCGCTTTAGGGGAATATGTGGCAAATGACCGGGCCGCCTATCAGTATCTTGTGGAAAGTATCCGCCAGTTTCCTGATCAGGAAACGTTGGCGGACATGTTAAAAACTGCTGGATTTACATCCGTTAATTGGCAAAATTTGTGTGGTGGTATATCGTGTATTCATACAAGTGTAAAACAATAATAAATCGAATAAAGGATCAATAAAATGTCTGCTTTTGCCCATAATCATCAAGGGTCTTTAGAAATGGAACTGAAGGTGGGGCTAACGCGTTTGCCTCATGGGGCGGATTTGCCGTTGCCATCCTATGGGACGGCCTTGAGTGCGGGCCTGGATCTTTACGCGGCGATTGAGGAAGACGTGATTCTGGCGCCTCATGAGCGCCGCCCTATTCCGAGTGGCGTTGCGATCGCGCTTCCGAAGGGGTATGAGGGGCAAATTCGGTCGCGCTCCGGCCTTGCTGTCAAGAATGGAGTGGCCATTCTCAATTCTCCAGGGACTATAGACGCTGATTACCGGGGTGAGCTTATCGGGATTTTGATCAATCACGGAACTGAGCCCTTTACCATTACACGGGGGATGAGATTTGCGCAGATTGTGATTGCCCCTGTGACGTCTATTGTTTGGGATGAACAACAGGCCCTGGACAGTACGGACCGTGGTGTTGGCCGATTTGGCTCAACGGGTGTCCGGTAATCATGAAGCAGGGTTTCATTTGGTTATTGCTGCTGATCGGAATGGGGGAAGCACTGGCGGCTCCGGCCTTATCCGTGCCGCGGTTTGCCTCTCTTCGTGCAAAAGAAGTGAATTTGCATGTGGGCCCGGGGAATAATTATCCGACGGAATGGACATTTGTGCGTTCCGGCCTTCCTGTGGAAATTGTGGCGGAATTTGATACATGGCGCCAGGTTCGGGATTGGCAGGGAACGCAAGGATGGGTTCACAAAAGTCTTTTATGCGGGAAGCGCACAGCCGTCATTCAGCAAAAACAGCGCAAACTTTATAAAACCCCGGAAGAAAGTTCAAAGGTTTTGGCCCATCTTGATCCCGGGGTTCTTGGGAAACTGCTGGAGTGCCGTAATGATTGGTGCCGCCTGGAAGTCCAGGGGCATCGGGGATGGATTAAACGCCGCTGCATTTGGGGGGTCTATCCTCATGAGGAATCTTTTAAATGACATACTCCCTTTTTATTTTAAGTTTTTGATTAGAATTGAATATTATGCTTGCTCTCGTTGCGAAGTCATGATCTAAAATCCAGTAAGCATTTATAGAAAGTATTCTGTTATGACAACACCTCTTATCATTGCTGATCATGTGTGGGTCAGGCGGCCAACCCCGAGTGGAGAAAAGGTTATCCTTGAGGATGTATCTCTATCTCTAATGCCGGGGAAGATTATGACCCTGATTGGCCCGAATGGAGCGGGTAAGACGACCTTGTTGAAGGTTCTTTTGGATCTGGTTCCTATATCCGCTGGAACCATGACCCGCAAACCCAATCTCAAAATTGGGTATATGCCTCAAAAACTGGATCTGAACCCCACACTGCCCATGACGGTGGAGCGTCTTTTAAGCTTGGGAACACCGCAGCGCCTTTCCAGAATCCAAGCCCTCATTGATACCTGTTTAACGGAAGTTGGGGCGCAAGCCCTCAAACATAGCCGTTTAACGACTCTGTCTGGCGGAGAAATGCAGCGGGTGATGCTGGCGCGCGCTTTGTTGACAGCGCCGGACTTGCTGGTTCTGGATGAGCCGATGCAAGGGGTTGATGTCTTGGGCCAAGAGGAGCTTTATCAATTGATCGCCAGGATCCGGGATAACCGGGGATGTGCGATTCTGTTGGTGTCCCATGACCTTCATCTGGTCATGGCGGCCAGTGATGAAGTTGTGTGCCTTAATACCCATGTTTGCTGTTCGGGTCATCCTGACCAAGTAACGGCAGACCCGAAATATCAGAAATTATTCGTTGCTCCCTATAAACATGAGCATGATCATCGCCATGATGGAGCCCACAGCCATGATTGATTTATTCTTGAATGACTTGGTTTGCAAAGCCGTTTTGGCCGGATTTGGGCTTGCTCTGACAACAGGGCCCTTGGGATGTTTTCTTGTGTGGCGCCGCATGGCCTTTTTTGGGGATGCGTTGGCGCATTCATCCTTGTTGGGTATTGCCCTTGGTATCTTGCTCCACATCGATATGAATATTGGGATTGTGGGGGTCTGCTTGCTTTGCGCGCTCATCCTGGCAAAGACCCACAGTCGGCAACATTTGTCAACCGATGCGTGGCTGGGGATTATCTCTTACAGCGCGTTGGCTTTGGGTGTGTTGGCATTGTCAAAAAGTGGGGCAAATGCGGACTTGGAAAGCTATTTGTTTGGAGATATTTTAACCTTGAGATGGCGGGACCTTTATTGGATTTATGGGTGCGCCTTCTTGGTATGCTCCTTCTTTTTCTGGAAATGGCGCCAGCTTCTTTTGATAACGCTCGATGAAGAACTTGCCCAAACGGCAGGTGTTTCGGTCGGCCTTGTTAGGGCTGCTTTCATGGTGATTTTGGCCCTAACCGTTGCGATTGCCCTAAAAGCTGTGGGTGCCCTTCTCATGCCGGCCCTTATGATTATTCCGGCTGCCACCGCAGGCCGCTTTGCGCGCAGCCCCGAGAAAATGGCCCTTATGGCTATGGGGTTTGCCTTCTTAGGGGTCTCTTCCGGCCTTCTTGCCGCCATCTTTTTCAACACGCCATCGGGCGCAACCATTGTTGCGACTTCCCTTCTCTTCTTCTTAGGCTCTCTGGTTTCTAAGCCCCGGTGATAACCATCCATTCTATCTCCGACAAATAAATTTTAAAAAATTATATTGACAACAATATAATTGTGAGCTAGATAATTATTGTGACCTTACCAATAAGGCAAAAATGATCTGCAACAAAACAATATAGGAGAACTAAAATGAACAAAAAATTTTTAACTTTTCTTACAGGAAGCGCCATTACCATGGTGGTAACTGGAACAGCTTTTGCATCTGAAGAAAACTATGGAAGTGAACCTTCAAAATCAACCTATAAAACGCTCAATACGGAAGCACCTGAGTATAAAATTTATGTGGCAGCGTTGCGGTTTAAGCTTAT
>CAZXMD010000035.1:12456-12764 GCA_964641635.1 uncultured Candidatus Finniella sp.
CCCGAAGAAAAAATAAAAAAGAAACTACGTTTTGTATTGTCAGACTCATCCACAGAGAGTATTGATTCTGCCCTAAAACCAATTCAGGAATTGTTGGAAAGGGATAACAAATTAATTGTGGAGCAGGGTCCTCAAAAGGGAGCAGCTCAAGTACTTGAAGATCTGAATACTGTATATTTGGAGTATATTAATCAATATTCAGATTCAGGTTCGTCGTTAGCTGCTCAAAAGGAAAACGAGCGATATTACCAAAAAGCATCTGTAGGGTATGCCTTTACCCTGCCCAAACTCCTTGGGAATACAACAAA
>CAZXMD010000036.1:0-12167 GCA_964641635.1 uncultured Candidatus Finniella sp.
ATTCCAGCGTGAATTATAGTCACGGATGTGAATCAGGCAAAACCAGTGCCAATCATCTACACCGGATTCTAAATGATAGCGGGATTTTGGGGCCCGGTAGACTCCCTGGTCAGCGCATCCTTCATAACAGCAAGCCTGGCCGCCAATACTCTGGCCGGAGGACGTTTTGCCTGCCGGTGGTGCATCAAACCATTGTGAGAATTTACGAAACATCATGCCTCATTATAAGGTGATCCCTTTTATAAAACGAGTTCTTGCGCATCGCGCAAAATCGCTTCAGCAGATGCTGTAAACCGCCCATCCAGACCGTGGAGAACCATCCCTGGCGCCAACCGTAGCGGGCCGTGGGCATTTTTACATCCCCGTATCAATACACGCTTAGCTGGCTTGTCTTTTCCAGGCCAAAGAGGATAAATGACAATATCCCCTATCTTGCCGGAAAAATAACTCAAAATCGTATCCAGACGATCTGCCCGATGAACAAAGGTTACTGTCCCTTTTGGCCGAACCATCAACAAGGCAAAACGAACCCAATGCTCCAGCGTCGCTTCCCCTTCTCCATGGGATTGGGCTTTTTGGGCCGTCGGGGAAGCCGTATGGCTAGAAGCCTCGAGATACGGCGGGTTTGCCATAACATGAGCAAAGGTCCCTGCTGCCAGGCGTGGCGGAGGGCGCAACAGGTCTCCCGCTAAAATTTCAACACGCTCCCGCATGGAATTCAACGCAATGTTCTCCCCAGCCAATCGAACTACGTCACGCTGTGTTTCTAATCCTGTAATACGGCAATGGGGTACACGCGCAGCCAGACATAAGGAAGCGGCCCCCACCCCCGACCCAATATCCAAAACTGTGGTTTCGGGCTCCGGTTGAAGAGAGGCGGCTAAAAAAATGGGATCAATGGCAACGCGATAGCCCTCCGCCGGTTGACGAATCTGAACGCGACCGCCAAGCAAATAATCTTGAGTAACGGCATTCTTCACTTTTTGTATGGGCCTCCTTCGAGTATTTCTTCAATTACTTTTCAGTACGTTTGAGAACATAACGTCATTTTTCTCTATATCCTATCTCTTTTACACGCTAGATTGAAGGAGAGATTAACAAACAGTCGGATTTTTTAGCTGAATGCCCATAGTCGCCCCCGAAACAAGGGATTTTGATCCGTTAGCATCCTTAAGAACCCTTCTCCATCAGGACTTAAAAAGGGTTGATCAGGTTATTGACCAGAATTTAGATAGTTCTGTTTCCTTAATTCCAACAATGGGAAGGCACCTCATCTCTGCCGGAGGGAAACGCTTACGCCCCCTGCTTACCATCGCCGCCTATCGCCTCTTTGAAGATACAGGAGAGGCTGCGCTTGGATTAGCCGCTGCCGTAGAGTTTATCCACACCGCTACTCTCCTTCACGATGATGTCATCGATGAATCTCAATTGCGCCGGGGGCTTCCTACCGCCAACGCCGTTTGGGGAAATCAGCCAAGCGTCCTTGTTGGCGACTTCCTGTTTGCAAGATCGTTTCAGTTGATGGTTGAATCAAATAACTCTGACGTCTTGAAAATTTTAGCCAATGCTGCCGCCTGCATTTCAGAAGGAGAGATTCTTCAGCTTTCCCTTTGCCACAATCTGGAAGCGAAGATTGAAGATTTTTTACGGGTTATTGAAGCAAAAACCGCAACGTTATTTGGTGCAGCTTGCCAGGTCGGAGCCCTTATGGCAAACCAGACCGTACACGCGTCCGCTTTGCGGGATTATGGTCAAAATTTAGGGATGGCTTTCCAGATTGTGGATGACATCCTTGATTATTGCGCCAACACAAGCCGCTTAGGCAAAGACGTCGGGGATGATTTTAGGGAAGGAAAAATTACTCTGCCAGTCATTCTGGCTTATCCTCACTGCCAAGAGCATGAAAAAGAGTTTTTAAGAAAAACAATGATTGATCATTATCAAACAGCGGACGACCTTACGCACGCGCTTGACCTCCTTCATAAGCGCCAAGGCATTTCCGAAGCTTATGATTTAGCGGCTGCCTACAGCGAAAAGGCACGCCATGCCCTGAAAACACTACCCGAACATCCCATCAAAGATTTACTGGCTGGATTAATTGACCATTCCTTTCAACGGCAGTGCTGAATGCTTTTTAAGCTATTTAATGCGCCTCCTTTAAATTAAACGTGCTCGGCTATGTGAATTAAAAAGAAAGACTAGCTAAGCCTTCTCCCACGGCTCTTGAAAAGCAATAGGCGGCGTAATTTTCAAGGCATCCATATGGACTTTCAGCCGCTGGTTAAATGCGTGCGCAAAATAATTATAGGGATCAGGGATAATCTTGATGCTTGCGCTCACGTGCACAGAATGCTCCGCAAACCGGTCAACGCCAGAAATGGAAAGCGGCTCTAAAATCATTTTACCAAAAACGGGATCATTCGCCATATCTTCTGCAGCCTTTGTCAGAGCTTCATGAATGCTGCCAATTTCTGTCTTATAAGACGTCGCCACATCAATAGGCACCACATTATAATTCCTGGATCTATTGATAATATTGCCAACTTCAGAAAAAGGAATTGTTTGCACGAAACCGGTTCCATGGCGCAAAGTAATGGCCCTCAAAGCCAAAGATTCCACCACGCCCGTGTGGGCGCCAACCGTGACAACATCTCCAATCCCAAAACTATTGTCAACAAGGGCAAAGAAACCATTAATAATATCCTTCACCAGGCTTTGAGCCCCCAAGCTAATGGCTAAAGCGAATGCACTCATAATGTATAGCAGAATTTTTAAATCAAACCCAAAAGACTCCAGGGTGGCAAATATGGCTACAAAAACCATGAACCAACGCACCACGCTATGAAGCATGGGGCCAAAAGTTTTAGCGAACACCGTCGGTTCCCTTCTTTTTCCTTTAATATTTTGAGATTGGGTATGAAACTGAACAAAAGCATCCAGGCCATGCCATGCCAGATATATAATTCCCCATATCGTAGCGACCGTACAAAATGTCTTCGTCATAGAGTATGAAAAAATACTGATAAAGAAATCTGATAAAAAATAGTTCCAAATTGCCATCAGGATGGCAAAAAACGAAAAATGCCAAACCCATTGAAGACCTTTTGAAAAGGAAACACACAATGGCGCAACATAGGATGCAAAAATCTGAACCTTAGCTATTTGAACTTTTGGCATTGTATAATGCGCCAATCCTTCAATCCATCGGCGACCCGCTAAGAAAGCAGCTAACAGGCCTAAACTTCCAATACTTTCCAAGCCATAGTTCTCCCATAAAGCCCCATCCATAAAGGCTTTATCAATGATCGCGGGAGTACCAATAATTAAGAGCACCCATGGTAAATAGCGTATGATCAAGTTTAAAGAGGAGGCGATCCCCTTAGGTACTGTAGAGAGGTTTTTAGAATCCTCTAAATAACCAGGCATTTTCTTAATTCTCCACTCACGAAAATACAGCACGAGAATGGGAAAAGACATCAAGAGAATAACATTAAGAATAAAATCGTCTCCATAACCCTTAATACCAAAGGAAATTTTTATTCCTGTTGCAAAAAGCGCCCAAAGACCAACACCTACTAAAACAATCAAGAATGGTCTCTTCCTCAAAGTTGCTTCTTCTGTGGGCGCTGCTAAAATAGGAAGAGCTATTCTTTCCAAGAAAAAAATCCTAACGACAAACAGAAACAACCAAAGACCTATGATCCAATTCCCCTCTACCCGATTCGGAACAACAAGGGGAAGAGCCAAAAGAGGGTATAAAAATGGAAGGAAAAGAGTAATAAATGCATAAGCGCTTTTGTTATTAGCAAGTCTTTGTACCTGAGAGGGCAGTTTTATCTCTTCCGGGCGCTGTTTGAAGCACCATGTAAAAATAGCTTCCAAAAGCCCTCCAATGACAATCAGCAGCGGAAACCACATCAAGGCTGTCCAAAAAGCATCCCGATTTTTTTTAACTCTCAAATAATCAATCAATCCATCTGCCGCAAGAGATATTTTTTTTAGGTTCGCAAAAAAAGCGGTTGTACTGTCCATAGCAAATTGAACGGTTGCCCCAAAATAAGAGACCAGTGAGCCTTCCTTTTTTTTCTCCTCCTTCTCTTGAGCGGCAGCTAGAACTTTCAGCGTTTTTACAAGCTTTTCCCGTTCTAGAGGACTTTCCAAGAGCTTTGCGATTTTTTTAATTTCATGAGATTGGAGGGATGGCTCCATAACAGGAGGATTAGACAAAGAAAAAGGACCAGACGCTAAACCATTCGTCGTCAAAAAAAGAAATAGGAATAAATAGAAAACCCGAACCATAGTTTTTCCCCAATTACATTTCACCCTCAATAACTGAAGGTGAAATGTTTCATTGAATTCAACTTAATTAAGGAACCCTACTTTTTTGCTTCGCCCTGTTCCTTATTCTTTTCCCTTAAGCTTCGGATCCGCGTCCTTCCCTTTTGGAGCGTCCTTTAAGTCTTCATTTTCCAACTTTAGAGGAACGAAGCGAGGTTCTCCATCACGGGAAACCAACAGCAGAATGTTCTTCCGGTTTTCTTTCTTTGCATCGTCAACAGCTTTTGCAAATTCTTCCGGCTTTGTTAATTCCTTTTGATTCACTTTTTCAATGATATCGCCGGCTTTATCCCGTTCAACGCCTCTTAAGCCAATTTCAACAGCCGTACTGTTCACATCAACTTTCATGACCATGATACCTTTTGCCTCTTTGGGAAGCTTGTAACGCTCCCGAAGCTCTGGCGTCAAGGTTGACAACTTGATTCCCAATACTTCCACGCTCTCTTGACCCGCGGGTGCTTTCTTGTCCGCTGGAGCATGTACCGCGCCGCGTTCCTGAGCTACCTCGAATTCTCCCAGTACAACGTCTACAGTCAATTCTTTGCCTTTACGCAAGAGCTTTACCTTAACCGTCTTGTTCACGGGCGTTTCCCCAACAAGGCGTGCAAGCCGTGATTTTTCGTTAACTTCTTTTCCATCCAATTCCAGGATAATATCTTCCGGTTCAATCTTGGCTTTAGCTGCAGGCCCATCTGGCGTCACACTCCCTACAATTGCTCCTTTGGCGCTCCCTAAGCCCAAACTTTCTGCAATGTCAGGTGTGACAGGTTGAATACGGACGCCCAACCATCCCCGTTTCGTTCGGCCAAATTTGAGTAATTGATTAACCGTATCTTGGGAAACAGCTGCGGGAATGGCAAAACCAATACCGATATTTCCACCGCTTGGTGAGAAAATTGCCGTATTAATACCAACAACTTTACCTTCGAGATTTAACAAAGGCCCCCCAGAATTCCCCATGTTAATGGCGGCGTCATGCTGCATAAAATCATCAACATAGTCATTAACCCGGTTACGCCCGCCGCTGCGCAGCATAATATCCCGTGCACGATTTGAAATAATACCACTGGTTACCGTACTACCCAATCCAAAAGGGTTTCCAATAGCCAGAATCCAGTCCCCTACCTTTACCGCGTTTGAGTCTCCCCACTCTAACGTTGGAAGTTTGCGTTTAGCTGCCGGTAAGGTATCCGTCTTAACTTTTAAAAGAGCAATGTCAGTACGCTCATCAAACGCCAAAATTGCCGCATCCAGTTCTGTATTATCGTTTAAGAAAACGGTAACTTTCTTTGAATCTGCGATCACATGGTAGTTCGTCACAATTGTAGCTGATGTTTCATCTGATTGGATGATAAACCCTGACCCTAAAGACTGAACCTTCCGGGGACGCTCCATTTGGTCGAAGAACTCTTTAAAGAAATCTTCTAAAGGGGACCCAGGTGGAAACTGAGGAAATCCGTCTTTTCCTGGACGTCCGCCTTCAACAACTTGGGTCGTCGAAACGTTCACAACAGCCATAATTGCCTTTTCAGCAATGGATGAAAATCCCTTGCTAATGTCAAATTTGGCACAGGTTTCGGCTTTGATATCAGATGGTTTTGTATGACTGTCTACAACCCCATTCTTTGACGGTACGGTTGCTGGCGTTGGCGCAGTCATGCTTCCCGCAATCCCTTGCCAGGACACCATACCAACAAAACTTGCACCTAGTGCTAAAGCCATAACATGACGTTTGAATTTACGAACATTTTTCATTGTGAACCTCGATTTCCTTGGTTAATTAAACTATTCCTTCAGTTATCATTCTGGGGCATTAAAGAGCTGAAATAAATCATTATCTGTCGTCAATACGAGAGTAGTACCCTCCCCTAAGGTTTCCCGGTAGGTCTGCATGGTTCGATAGAACCCGTAAAACTCAGGGTTTTTACCAAGAGCCTCTCCCAGAATTTGAATCGACTTTGATTCTCCTTGTCCCCGAATATCCTGTGCTTTCTGCTGAGCTGTCGCCAGAATAATACTTTGGTCACGGTCTGCTGCTGAGCGAATTTCCTGGCCTATTTTTTCACCATTTGCACGGTTTCCTTTGGCAATCTGGTTCAATGCTGAGATCATCCGGCTAAATACAGCCTCCCTATTTTCCATAGGCAGTTCGGTGCGGATAATACGTACATCAACAATAGCAATGCCCAACGGCCGTGCTAACGCGTCCACTTCCCTTTCAATGGACTTCATAATCTTAGGCCGTTCCTCAGATAATAAATTCCGCAAAGGGACTTTACCCAATACATTACGGACCGTGCTCGTCACAAAAGCTTCCAAACGCATAGAGGCGCCCTGTTCGCTGGCTGGTTTAACCGTCTGAAAAAACAGGATAGGGTCAATGATCCGATAACGGGTATAGGTATCAACCAATAATCTTTTTTGATCACCCGTTGTAATGCGCACTTCTGGAAAATCGAAGCTCAAAACCCGTTTCTCATAAAACAAAACATCCTGAATAAAGGGAACTTTAACCTTTAGCCCAGGCGTTGTGTGAACTTTCCGCAATTCACCAAATTGCAAGACAATGGCTTGCTTGGTTTGGTCAACCGTGAAGATCATTCCTCCCCCAATCACGATGAGGGCCAAAGCAAGGACGCCAAATATAAGGGAAGCCGGTTTTTTCATTTTTAATTCCCTTTCTTAATCGACGGCTGGACTGATGTATGAGCCTTCAGCTCATTCAAAGGAAGGTAGGGAAGAATCCCCCCTTTTCCAGCAACTTTTTGATCCAAAATTATTTTTGACGTCTTTGACAGAACATCGCGCATAGTCTCAAGATAATACCGCTTCAAGGTAATTTTTGGATGCGCTTCATAGGCTTTCAAGACTTGGGTGAAACGGATAGCCTCACCTTCTGCCTCAGCAATCTTCCGTTGGCTATAGGCTGTAGCTTCGTTGGCAATTTGAGCTGCCTGCCCTTCTGCCCGAGGAATAATTTCATTGCGATAAGCTTCTGCCTCATTTCTCGACTGGTCTGCATTTACCAAAGAAGCCTGCAGGTCATTGAAAGCATCAACGACCTGGTGAGGCGGCGCTACGTTTTGAAGCTGGATACTCAAAATCTGGATGCCCATTTTGTATTGATCAAGAAGCTTTTGAAGAATCTCTTGGGCCCGGATTTCAATTGTTCCACGTCCCTCTGTCAGAGCCATACGGGCTGTTGTCTGCCCAATGACTTCCCGCACAACGCTTTCTGCCGCGACCCGAATTGTTTCTTCTGGATCACGCGTCGTGAAGAGATATTCACTGACATCTTTAATTTTCCATAAAACCGTATAGTTTGTGTGGACCATATTCTCGTCGCCCGTCAGAATCAACGTCGCTTCAGCAGAATCGCCATTCTTCTCCATCTTCAAACCGCCATCAATGGTGTTCAGCGCAGCTACCTTTTGGACAATGACTGACTCGAAAGGAGCCGGAAGATGATATTGCAGTCCTGGCAATGATGTTCGAACCATCTCACCAAAGCGCAAAACAACACCTACCTCGCCCTCTTGAACTCGATAGAGACCTGTTCCAAGCCATAGAGCAACAGCGCCCACACCCAAGAGGGTAAACATCCCCCAACTTCCTTTGGGTGAAACTCCCTTAAAGCCGCCTCCATTAGACCCCCCGCCGGACATTACTTTTCGGATGCGGTCCTGAATATTATCGATGATATCATCGACGTTATTACCATTACCAGAAGATGGCCCTTCCCGACGTGTCCAAGGGTTTGGTGGGGTGTCGTCCCCTTTCCTTCGACTATCCTTAGAAGGGTCGCCGCTAGGCCGACGACCTTTTCCCGTGCCGCCACCCCATGGCCCTTTAGATGAACCACCCTTACCGCCGTTGTTGTCATCATCACTATTCCAAGGCATATCTATTTTCTTTCAGTTGATAAAGAACCTTTAATCACACTATATATCAAAGAAAAGAAACCGACAATCAGGAGAACGACAATGCCTTCAACAATTTTAGTAAATGATCAAATTCATCTCCTCTTGAAACAGATCACAGCAGAAAGTGGGCAGCCCCTGATCAATTGGCTGACATCTTTAAAAATTGAGGATGGCGCTGTCATGCTGATTTTTGAATCCACGCCCGAACAAGCAAAAGAAATAGAGACTTTGCGGCAAAAAGCAGAATTACTTATAAAAGATATACCATCCGTCACTCAGGTCCGCAGCGTCTTGACAACTGAGCGCGCGCCTCCCAAACCCCCTCTCAAACTCAAAGAACCAGAAGCTCTTCCCACTGTGCGCCATATTATTGCGATAGCTTCCGGCAAAGGAGGCGTTGGAAAATCAACAACGGCAGCCAATCTTGCAATTGCCCTTTCTCAATTGGGTAAAAAGGTGGGACTGTTAGATGCTGATGTGTATGGCCCTTCCTTGCCCCGACTCTTTTCTATTAACGTCAAACCTGATGTAACGCCTGAAAAGAAACTCATTCCCATCTTCCGGCATGGCATTCACTGTATGTCTATTGGGTTTATGGTGGCTGAGGAAACCGCTATGATCTGGCGCGGCCCTATGGTTCACAGCGCCTTACAACAAATGTTAAAAGACGTGGCTTGGCCAGAATTAGACATTCTAATTGTAGACATGCCTCCAGGAACAGGAGATGCCCACTTAACCTTATGCCAACAAGTAAGACTCAATGGCGCCATCATTGTTTCGACACCTCAGGATATTGCCCTTATTGATGCAAGACGAGGCCTCAATATGTTTCGCCGGGTAGATGTGCCTGTGCTCGGCATTATTGAAAACATGAGTCAATTCATCTGTCCAAGCTGTGGGCATGTCTGCGAAATCTTTAGCCATGGTGGCGCCCGGAAGGAGGCAGAAAAGCTGGATGTTCCGTTTTTAGGAGAACTTCCCCTTGATCTGTCAATTCGTCTGCACAGTGACGAAGGAATCCCCTTAACAACGGCAGATCCGACATCCCCCATTTCGAGTATCTATCGGGATATTGGGCAAAAAATCATTGACTATTTAAAAGTTATCTGAACTTTTATTCACAACCCGCCTCTTTCTTAACCTTCCAGATGAAGCCCTGTTCACAAAGTCCTTGTTTTTGGCTTGTTTTTAAAAAAACATACTAAAATCAACAAGTTAAAATCAAGCCTATTTTCTGAGCAACGAGGGGCAAGCCCAACAATTTCATGGGATCTCACATCCCCCCACCATCTTTTCCCCAAAGTTATCCACAGATATCGTGGAAAACTATTAACTATTTGTTAAGGTATGATTCAAAAGGATAAAAAGAGTTCCTGGTGGTGAGAATCTTAAATAATGTTTCTTAAATTAGTCTCTCACAGAATGCTTTCCCCGCGAAGGTGGGAATCCACGCCATAGTGCATCAACACTGTGCGCATGGCGCCTTTTCTTTCGCTTTCGCGAAAGAGACGTAGAACCCACCTTCATGGGGTTGGCGTCCAACAGACAGCAAGACCCCTTATTTAAGGGATGTTACACTATATAAAAGACCCCCTTAACCTAAATCACATAGGTTTAAACGCTTTAATGGAGAAATTTTGGAGGCTAACAGATGTATGATTTAGGCTATAGACATCAAGACAAGGAATACTTATTTATAAGGCATTAAACTCCATTTTCTGGTATAATCAACTTAAAAATGACTTGTAAGCGGTTATCCTTATGACTTCGTGGTTACAACAAATTCGACTCTACACCCAACCTCAGCTGCTGGTTATCCTCCTCTTAGGCATGATCAGCGGTCTGCCTTTTTTATTGACACTATCAACGTTGAGTTTTTGGATGGCCGAATCAGGCGTGAGTAAAACCACAATTGGTTTGTTTATGCTGGTCAGCTTACCCTATAGCTTAAAATTCCTGTGGGCGCCTTTTGTCGATCTTCTTGCTCTTCCTTATTTAACAGCAAGATTTGGCCAACGGCGCAGCTGGGCATTGCTCAGCCAACTTGGCTTATTGATATCCCTTATCTCCCTTGCCCATTGTGACCCATCCCATGCAATTGCCTTGACGGCTTTATCCTCTTTTTTTGTCGCTTTTTTTTCCGCCTCCCAGGATATTATCATTGACGCCTACCGCATTGAGGTTTTAAAAGCGGACTTGCGTGGTGCTGGCGCGGCCTTAGAGGCCATCGGGTTTCGCTTTGGCATGCTGGCGTCCGGCGCCGGCGCTTTATACCTGGCACACACATTCACTTGGCGCACCGCTTACCTAACCATGGCGGTTGGCATCATCTTTGGGATGCTTATCTTTTGTTGCATTGCCGAACCTCAACACAAAAAAATCACCCCCCTTGCCCATCATCAAAAAAAATCTGCCCCTTTACGTCAATGGTTCCATGCCCTGTTCGTTATGCCTTGGGCAGAGCTCCCAGGAAAACGGGAACTGGCTTATCTCTTGGCCTTTATCTTTTGTTTTAAAATGGGGGACACCGTTTTGAATGCGATGGGTGCGCCTTTTTTATACGATCTTGGTTTTAGTAAAATTGAGTTCGCCAATGTTACCAAGATTTTTGGGATTACCCTGATGGTGTTTGGAGGGTTGGTCGGCGGCGTTATAATCCACCAACTGGGTATCCTTCAATCAACCGTTATGTGTGTTGCCTTGCAAGGAATTTCGTGTTTGATGTTTGTTATCCAATCCCTTGTTGGTCATCATTTAAGCATTCTCATGATTACTGTTGGCGTTGAGAGTTTTTGCTCAGGCATGGTTTCCGCCGTCTTTATTGCCTATATTTCTAACTTTTGCCGCCAACCCTATACCGCCAGCCATTTCACTCTTCTTTATTCTTTCGGGTCTTTTTGTCGTGTCTTGATCTCTGTGATAGCTGGCTGGTCTGCAGACCACATCGGGTGGACCCCTCTGTTTCTGATCACCGGTATGTTTATACTCCCCGCCGTTTATATCCTGATCAAACTGGCTCAGATCGACAAGCGTAAATCTCGCAGCGCCAATCCCTTATCAGCGCCAACAGCTACAGCCTATTCTGTGAGGTAACGATCTTCAAAATCGAAAAAAATCAGTGGATTTTTAATGATGCAGTTCTTAAACGCTCGGCCGCTTACGGCGCAAATAATTTCTTCTAAAAGCCACTACCTTACTTTGTTGTGGCCGTTCTGTCATCCGGGCGGGCGTCATGGGCATATCATCGTTCAATTTATTTAAAAGGTGAAGGTAATACTCGGCACGTTGGCAATACCCCTCAAACGTAACGGCATCTCCTTTTGTTTGAGCATTAAGAGCAAGGGCCATATACTTGGTATATAAACCGTGAGCATTTTTCTTATCGATGGGCGCGTCGGTTTCTTCTTGAGTTGTTTGCATCAAAAACCCTCTCAATCTTCACTTGAATGCTTTTTTTTATGAAGATCTTTGTGAGAATAACCGTGCCTTGAGTAAAAACGTTCCGCTAATGGTTTGAGAGAAGAAGAGGATTTGCATACGGCTCTAGGGCTGTGAACATAAGGTTTTAACTCAATGTTCGAAGAAAGGTCATACTGGAGATGCTGATAATTTTCCTCCAGCTTAACAAACCTTTCCCCAGAAGTCCCCACATCCCAAACAATAAGCCTACCACAGTGATGGTTGTTCCTGTGGGCGCGCGTTAATTTAAAACGTTCCAGTACCTTTTGTATAGCAGAAACGGAATTGAGTGTTGTTTTAGGAATATCATTAGGAGGCAGGTCCGGCTTCCTCTCATTTTGTGTGGAAAAGTCAGATCTCATAAAACAATAATCGGCTATCGGTATAATACTCTCTTCCTGAGGTGTCCTTGCATCCCAATGCACAAGTCTGCCACATAGCCGATCC
>CAZXMD010000036.1:12182-12629 GCA_964641635.1 uncultured Candidatus Finniella sp.
TAGGACATCCTGACCTTTTCTGAGTGATCCGCATGGTTGCCTCTCTTTGCTTGAGTAGTCACAGCTTCTCTTTTGCGCTTATTTTTCGCCGATTGTTATTGTATCCAAGAGAATTTTTTTGATTCCTACAGGATGCTTTTGCATACCTAATAATTACATCTTAAATGTGAACCCATTTTTAGAGGATGTCAATAAAATACGAACCAACGAAGTGATTGACAATGTCTTTAATTCCCGAAAGGATAGTTTCAACCTGATGCGAACAACGAATTTTCATCATTTAAACGTGAGAAGGTCAACAAGACGTGCCTTATGGGAAGAAGTACAATAAAGGGTCGGCAAAACGTCAAGCAAGAACGTGCCGCGTTGGCCCCTTGATCGTGGAAGCTATCACGCCGATTTGCCAGCAAAATGGATTTGTCCAAGCCCGTATTTTGTTGGAGTGGG
>CAZXMD010000037.1:0-12490 GCA_964641635.1 uncultured Candidatus Finniella sp.
AGTAGCCTTTTTAAACAAGCCCGGCAGTTTAGCGAGTGTAACCTCAACCATCAGCAAGCAAGGGGCCGATATCTCAAATATTAAGGTGATCAGCCGGACTGTTGAATTTTGGGATGTATTAATTGATATTGGGGTGAAAGATGTGGACCACCTAAAAAGCGTTATTGCAAGTTTAAGGACGTTGTCTATTATCAATTCTGTTGAACGTATGTGATTTTTCCTTTGAGAAATATTGCCAAAAATGAGAGAGATGCTTCGAATGATTCTTGGTATTGGGAATGACTTGGTTGACTGCCGGCGCATTGAGAAAACAATCAAACGGTTTGGCCCCCGATTTTTGAGTCGGGTATTTACAGATCAAGAGCAGTCCCGAATGAACAAACGGGTTGATCAAGCTGCAGGATATGCGAAACTCTTTGCGATGAAGGAAGCTGTTTTAAAAGCCATGGGAACGGGATTGGCAAGAGGTATAAGTTGGCATGATATTGAAATATTTCGGGAATTGAACCAAGCTCCTCAAGCAGAATTATCCGGCGCTGCCATAAAGTTGGTAAAAACTCTAACGCCAGAAGGCTTCGTGCCTCATATTCATGTCAGCGTATCTGATGAGTGGCCATATGCCCAAGCTTTTGCTATAGTTAGTGCAACACCTATCTGATATTAAGGAAGTATACGAATGTTAAATAAAGCCACGAAAGAATTATTAGGCCTACTGTGGGCGTTTGTGATTGCCATATTCATTCAAACAATTTTCTTTCAGCCTTTTTACGTGCCTTCAGGATCAATGTATCCCACCTTAGAAGTAGGAGATTTTTTTGTAGCCTCAAAATTTAGTTATGGTTATAGCCCCTATTCTTTGCCGTGGTATCATCCAGAAATCTTTTCAGGCCGTATTTTTGGGAAAGATCCAACACGTGGCCAAGTTCTGGCCTTTAATGGTCCTGCGAACGACGGTAGGCCTGGGGCGACAGATGATTATATTAAACGCTGTGTCGGTCTACCAGGTGACCGTATTCAAGTGCGCCAAGGGCTGCTGCACATCAATGGCGAGCCTGTGACATTGGAGCGGATGGGCGACTATTTGATGGTTGATCCTCGAAAACCAGGTGAGGTCAGAGTCATTCCGCAATATCGTGAAACTTTGCCAAATGGCGTTGACTATAGCATTTTAAAAGATTATGCCTTTGGGGCGGGGCCATTGGACAATACGCAGGAATTTATCGTTCCCTCCGGCCATTTCTTTATGATGGGGGATAACCGTGACCATTCATCAGATAGCCGGGCCATGAACCCTGTTGGCTTTGTGCCTTCTGAGAAGCTCATTGGCCCTGCGCAGCTTCTTTGGTTCTCTACAGAAGCAAAGTGGTATGAGCCCCAACGGTGGCTTTCCGGTTTGCGGTTTAGCCGATTCTTTAAGTGGGTGCGGTAAGATCTGTTGGAGCAGATCCTAGCTTAGTTCTGGATAATCGTCGGATCAATCCACCCAATGTGGCCATCATTGCGCCGGTAAACGACATTGAAATGACCGGACTTCGGATTTTTAAACATCATGACGGTGGATTCGCTTAAATCCATGCGCATCACAGCCTCGCCAACGGTTAAGGTTGGAATTTCGTGGCTCATCTCCGCAATAATTAACGGGGTATCTTCCCCCATATCTTCTTCTTGGCTGTTAATGACGTATTGTTGGGCAGGTAAAATGTTTTCATCTTTCCCGCGCTTCTGATCCCGCAGACGGGTTTTATATTTATGGATTCGGCCTTCCATTTTTTCTAAAGCTAAGTCACAGCTTCGATAGGGGTCACCATCTTCACCATGGGCACGGACCGTAAAATGGCGGCTGATATGAACGGAAACGTCAGTTGTGAAATTAATTTTCCCTTTAGAGACAACAACATTTGCTTCTAAAATGTCCCCTAGTTGACGCTTAACTAATGTTTTGAGGGTATTTTCGATGTGTGCTTTCAGGCTTTCCCCAACTTCGATATGCTTTCCAGAAGTCGATATTTTCATAATCCATTTCCCCTTGTTATAAAACTATAAAACGACAGTAACAAACACCTTTAAAGAAGGCAACTCAGGATCTATATAAAGTTTAAAGACTAAACCTTTCTCCCAGGTAAACGCGGCGGACATCTTTATGAGAAATAATTTCCTCAGGGGTGCCTTCCATCAAGACTTGTCCATTGTGCAAAATATAAGCCCTATCTACGATATCAAGGGTTTCCCGGACATTATGGTCCGTAATGAGAACGCCGATTCCCCGGCCTTTTAAATGAAAAATTAATTCACGGATTTCATTCATGGCAATGGGGTCGATACCTGCTAAGGGCTCATCTAATAATAAAAAGTGAGGGGATGTCGCAAGGGCCCGGGCAATTTCTACCCGGCGCCGTTCGCCACCGGATAAGGAAACAGCTGGAGATTGCCGCAGGTGGCTAATGGCAAATTCATCCAGTAACGCATCAATGATCTGTTCCCGAAGGTCTTGCGAAGGTTCAACCAGCTCTAAAACGGCGCGGATGTTTTGTTCAACAGTCATGCCACGGAAAATAGACGCTTCTTGCGGTAGGTACCCAATGCCCAATCTGGCGCGTCGGTACATTGGTAAGTGGGTGATGTCATGGCCATCTAACCAGATCCGGCCCATATCTGGAGAAATCAGGCCAGTAACGATAGAAAAACAGGTGGTTTTTCCAGCGCCATTAGGACCCAGTAAACCAATAGCCTCTCCTCGTTGAAGGTGAAAGCTGGCTCCCAATAGGATAGGGCGTTTGGAGTAAGATTTTCCTAGATTTTCGGCCACCAAGCCCGTTGGATTAATGAATTTACCCGACATAACCATAGCCTCTTTTATTCTTTCTTCTTCTCATCTTTCTCGCCCCTTATTTTGAATCTTTTGTAAAGATCAATGCTTGAACAGGCTCTTGGCCACGCTTGATGGAATAGCGCCCTGTCTTCATGTTAACGGTAGCATATCCTCCATCCAATTGATTGTTTCCATTCGTAATTTTAACATCATCGAAAACTTCAGCAATTTCATTCTCGGCCAAATAAGTTCCCCGCTTCCCTTGAATGATGATGTCTCCAATTATAAAGAAGACATTTCCTTCCGCTTCTAGGCGGGCGACTTTCAAGGGACCCGTCCCTCCTTCTTTGCTAAAATAAGAGGTGATTTGATCTGCCTTCAAAATCTTAACTTTAGAATCATCAAGTTTTTCGGCGATGGCGTTACCCTTGGCGATACATACATTATGGTTTTGATCACAATCCATTTGCTCCGATAATATTTTTATATTGGGTTGAGCAGACGTTAGAGGTGCAGGAACAGGAGCAGAATTTGCGAAAGTAGCGTTGATTAATAGGAGGGTGACTAAACATAAGAAACGCGCCACTCGTATTGCCATTCTATTCATCCTTTTTTCCCTCCGCTCGTTACGAGAAGCAGTTGTGTCCCTCCTATAAAGCTAACCTTATTTCCCCGCTCTGCCAAGCGAAACCCTTTAGCCTGAATGGCGCCAGTTGGCCCATTGCCCTCTATAGGGCTATCACCATGCGCGCTTCCTTCGTTGCAGTTGATCCAGGCTTCAGCCGTTTCTAAAACGTAGCCTTGGGAATGGTTAAGCGTTACCTTGCCAACCAGGTGCATTGTATTGGTTGCCTTGTTAAGGTTGCCTGAGGTCGATGTTAACGTTACCACGTCTCCAGATTTCAAGTTCATCACCATTTTTGGGTGTGTAAGATGGATTTCTTCAAGGGAGATTTCAGTACCCTGATCCGCAGTGATTGTATATGGCTGGTTCTTTTCATCCGAACCTTTGTATTCCGGGTTGGTAGCCGTATTATTTGTTTGCGGCGTCAAGGTCGTCTCAGCCAGGGTCGGTTCTTGCCGATAGGCCCACCGCTGAACTTGTGGCCAACCAATCAAAACCAACAAAGCTACAAGAGCGAGGCTGGGTAGGCCATATTTGAGCCGTTCCACCATCCGGCTTCGATTTTTCAGGATTTGGATATCATGCAACAGTATTCGGGGGGCAAAATTGCGTTTATTGGGAGGGCGAGATATCATTGGGGTAGCCTTGTTTCCATTGCTTAAACAACCCCCATCCGTAAGAAATCGTGAATATGGATCATGCCACAAGGTTTGGCTGGGTAAGTTAAGGATTCAACGACAAAAAGACTGGTGATGGATTTCTGGTTCAGAAGAGCCAATGCTTGGGCCATGAGCGTATCAGGCATAACGACCGTTGGATTTTGTGTCATGACTTCGCCTGCTTTTTGGGTTAGAAGCTCTGAACTCATATGGCGGCGCAAGTCGCCGTCTGTAATGACGCCTGTTAAAAACCCTTGGTCATTGATAACCCCGATACAGCCAAAACCTTTGGCTGACATTTCAAGAAGGACATCACTCATGGGTGTTTTTTCTTCCACCAAAGGTAGTTTATCGCCTTGATGCATTCTATCCCCCACTCGGGACAGGCTATTGCCCAAGTTCCCTCCCGGGTGAAAGATCTGGAAGTCATGAGAGGAAAATCCCCGTTGAGAGAGAAGGGTAATGGCAAGAGCATCTCCTAAAGCCATCATCATGGTGGTTGAGGTGGTTGGGGCCAATCCCATGGGGCAAGCCTCAGCGATTTTGGGCAAAGTCAGCACAATCGTGGCAACCTTAGCCAATGTTCCTGTTTCTTTGCCGGTAATTGCAATAAGTGGGATATTAAACCGGCGGGTGTAGGCAATAAGGCTGCTGAGTTCCTGGGTTTCCCCGGAGTAAGAAAGCGCGATGACCAAATCTTCCCGTGCAATCATACCAAGGTCGCCATGGCTGGCTTCGGCCGGATGGACAAAATAGGCCGGTTGTCCTGTAGAGGCTAGTGTCGCTGCAATTTTACGGGCTACATGGGCGCTTTTACCCATTCCGGTAATAATAATCCGGCCCGTTATGGCTTTAATCGCTTCAATCGCGTTTTCGAAGCTCTCACCTAAAGAATCCGCAAGGGCCTGAAGGCCAGCTGTTTCCGTTAACAGGGCCGCTCGTGCGGTTTCTAAAACCAATGAATCATGGACAACTTTGCGGGCAACGGCTTCTGGCATGAGAGCGAACCTTAATTAGTGCGTATTTAATAACCTGAATAGATACAAACCTACTTCTATATATGCACCAATTTTAAAGAAAAATCAATAACAACAGCCTGTTTTAGGGGGTTTTAATGGTGGAATACGTCAAACTCTTCTCCGGCTGTTAAATCCAGCTTCGCCCGGGAGGGGAGAAATGAGAAGCAGGCTTGCGCCAGGTCCGTCTGGTTTTCTCGCAGCAAAAGCTCATCAAGTTTGGTCTTTAGAGTGTGGAGGTGCAAGACATCTGTGGCTGCATAGCGCAATTGATCAGGCGTTAAGTCCTGGGCGCCCCAGTCTGAAGTTTGCTCCTGTTTTGAGATGTCAACTTTAAGAAGCTCTTTGCATAAATCTTTCAGGCTGTGCCTGTCTGTAAATGTGCGTATCAGCTTTGAGGCAATTTTCGTGCAGTAGAGGGGGGTCGCCATCACACCCAGCGCATGAAATAAAATCATGACATCGAAGCGGGCGAAATGGAACAGCTTTGTGACGCTTTGATCTTCAAGAAGGCGTTTTAAGTTGCGGGCGGCGTCATACTTTTTATCGGGAAAGTGTACCAGATGGCAGATGCCGTCACCGGCGGAAAGCTGGACTAAGCATAAACGGTCGCGATGGGGTCTTAAGCCCATGGCTTCGGTGTCGATGGCGACCAGTTTGCCCAGATGAACATCGTCAGGCAAATCGTTCTTGTGTAAGTGTAATTTCATGAGATTTTTAGATCCTTTCCATGCCGGACAAACTTAAAAGGACAGGTGCACCATTCCTTAAGGGATATGGTGCCCAGAAGAAGACTCGAACTTCCACGAGCTTTCGCCCGCTAGCACCTGAAGCTAGTGCGTCTACCAATTCCGCCATCTGGGCTTATACCTTTTTGATAGGAGTCTTAAGCAGGTTTTGTCAAGAGGTAACTGGCGACAAGTTCTTGCAAGTGATGGCCTAGAATACGCATATCCCGTTCTTCAGAGAGGCGATGGTTCGCGGATTTAAGAAGGGTTAAGGCGGCATCTTTGCCGGTTACCAATTCCAGCAATTTTTGGGAAAAAGAAACGGGTACGCTGACATCCAGCATCCCATGGATAAATCTGATGGGAATGGTAAGCTCAATAGGATTTCCTAAAAGAAGATGCTTTCTGCCGCTTTCAATAAGGTTCTTAGTAATCGTCCACCCTTTTGAATTATATTCTGTTGGAATGATGGTCCAACCTTGAGTCATCACTTCTGCTTGCTGGGCGGGTGAAAACTTCTTCCACATCAGTTCTTCCGTAAAATCAGGCGCGGAAGCAATGCCAAGCAGGCCGACAACCCGTTGGGGACGCTGTAGGGCTGCCAGAAGGGCGAGCCATCCCCCCATGCTGGACCCTATGAGAATCACAGGGCCTTTCGTGAGGTGGTCGATCATTGTGAGGGAATCGGTCAACCATTGAGTGATGGTTCCCTCTTCAAATTTTCCGGAAGAGTCCCCGTGGCCGGAGTAGTCAAAGGTCAAGAAGCCAAGGCCTTCCTTTTGGCATAACGTTTCTAAAAACTTGACCTTCTCCCCGTTCATATCGGAGCGAAACCCATAAAGGTAAACCACCGTTGGAAAAAGAGGGTGGGGAGGGGTGTATCGATAAGCTAACCGATGGTTGGGACTATTTGTTTCGAAATAGGAAATGGAATCAGTCATGGGGGCACCTTATAACGGTTAAAAACGTCTCTGATTATAAGCTTGTGAAGAAAATTCGGCAATATGGCCGTTTGGTCACGAACTTGTCTTTAGTTTATCTAAAATTACGGTGTTTTATGGGCAACATATTTTTAAAAAATTACGGGAAATCCCTCTCATATCATTGCTTTTGACGTACTTTGGTTCTATTTTTCGATGACTTCAAAGAAAGTGTTTCTTGAAATATTAAAATATATAAGAGGGTATTATGAAAAAGAAAATTTTATGTGCAGCTGTTCTAGTTGCGCTAGCCGCTAGTTCTGTTCAAGCTGATGATTCTGCCACCTTTGGTAGTGGAAAATGGTCCGTGGGTATGGGGGTTAGCACCCTTGGTATTGGCGCAAACGTTGCATACAAGTTTAATGAGTCTTTTAAGGTGCGTGGTGTTGTTAATTACTTCAGATTGAGCCGGAAATTTAGCGATAGCGACACGGCACTTGATACAAAGCTGCGTCTTTTGACGGTTGGCGCTTTGGGTGACTGGCATGTAATGCAAAATGGGTTTCGCGTAACTGGTGGTTTGGTATATAATGGTAACCGTCTGAATGTTACAGGTAAACTTACTCGGAACTTGACGATTAACGGCAGAACCTATACGCCTGCAGAAATCGGTGAAGCCAAAGGTACGCTTGATTTTCGGAAAATTGCGCCGTACCTTGGAATTGGTTACGATAGTGGCCACGAAAAGAAAGCAGGCTTCAGCTTTACAGCGGATGCGGGTATTCTTTTCCAAGGCAAAGTTCGTGGAAAAGTTGATAGCATCTCCGGTTTAGCTGCCAACAGAGCACATGCTGTTAACGATATGAAAGACGACATTGTCAATACAGCCAATAAATCGCGCTGGCTTAAAACATACCCAGTTATTTCTTTTGGTTTAAACTATAAGTTCTAACGATTTGGGCGTCGTTGCCCATTCATAAGTTACAAAGAGGGAGGCTGATGTAAAGTCTCCCTTTTTTGTTATAGAGCTTAAAAATGAGCTATTATTCCCCTCGTCAACTTTTCGTTAACCTAATGGCGTTATCCTAACCTCAAAGTCATTAACTTTTGGAGGTTCGGGCCATGATAAAAGTCATACAAGGCATCGCGTTATTTTTTGTGATCGGGTCTTTAGCTTCAACAATAGCGGCTCCCATTCATGATTGGGAAGAGATGATTGAGGAGAATGGTGCAGAAGATAGGGCGCCAAGGGCTCTTTTTGAAGAGAGAAGTGAACTTCTTGAAGATGCGGACAATGACCCTAATGAAGTTGTTGAGGTTGCGATGCCGGCAAAGCGCCAAAATTTTGCGGCCAGGCCGCGCAAGGACCTTGCTTTGGTCCCCTTGCAAGGGAAAAGGGTGGGTGACATCGCCGATGAGACACAAACCACGGGGGAGAATGCCAAGAAGAGGTTGCCGTCGTATGTAAGGCAAAATCAACCCGCGCAGCCTTCCATCTTGCATGATATTCGTCAGGTGACAACAAATTTATTGCCGATGGACTTCCAGGGGAATGCCGATTAGGTTGCCCTTATCGTTGAGCTGGGTTACCCCACCCGCCTCTTCACTCCGTTCAGAGCCGACCTCTTACACAAGGGGAGAGGTAAGGTGCACGCTCGTATCGGGTGACTCTCCCCTTGTGGGAGAGTCACCATAAGCGTAATGGTGGGTGAGGGGTAACTTTATGATGCTTTTTGTTCGTTTCCTTAAACTTCGGCGGCTTCAGCCAATTTTGCGGCTTGATCTTCCGCTGTTAAGGCATCAATCATTTCATCAAGGGCTTCCCCTTCCATGATTTGCTGAATCTTATAAAGGGTCAGGTTGATGCGGTGGTCACTGACGCGTCCTTGTGGGAAGTTGTAAGTCCGAATACGTTCTGATCGGTCTCCAGAACCAACCTGGGTTTTCCTGTTTGCAGCCCGTTCCGCATCTTTGCGGACGCGCTCCGCTTCATACAGACGAGCACGCAAGATCTTCATGGCTTTGGCCTTGTTTTTATGCTGGGAACGCTCATCCTGCTGAGTTACGACAACACCGGAAGGAACGTGGGTAATCCGCACTGCGCTGTCTGTGGTGTTGACATGTTGGCCACCCGCGCCGGAAGCCCGGTAAACATCAATCACCAGATCTTTGTCATCGATGTGAATATCAACATCTTCCACTTCAGGTAAAACGGCAACTGTGGCGGCAGAGGTGTGAATGCGGCCGCTGGCCTCAGTTTCCGGGACACGCTGGACGCGGTGGACGCCGGATTCATATTTGAGCCGTGCATATACCCCTTTTCCGGTAATCGATGCGCTGGCTTCCCGGATGCCACCAATACCCGTTTCGCTCATGTCGAGAATTTCGTATTTCCAGCCCTTATTGGCGGCATAACGTTGATACATGCGCAATAAAGCATTGGCAAACAAGGCGGCTTCTTCGCCCCCTGTTCCGGCACGTACTTCCAAAATGACGTTACGTTCATCGTCAGCATCTTTGGGAAGCAGACGAATTTTAATGGAAAGTTCAAGCTCAGGGAGTTTTGTTTTCAGGTCCTGAAGCTCAAGGGAGGCAAGGTCGCGCATGTCCTTATCCGTTGAGGGATCAGCAAGCAGTTCTTCAAGGCTGGTAATCTCTTGTTCAGTATTTTTGAGAAGGGAAATCGCATCCGCAATGGGGGTGAGATCTGAGTATTCTTTAGAGAGTCTGGCATATTCCTGGGGGTCACTGACCGTACTTTTGGCTAAAGTGTCCCGCAAGTCATAGTAGTGCTGTAAAAGGCGTTCTAATTTTATGGAGAATGACACGGGATATGCCCTTAACGTTATTGTTGTTTAAAAGTACCCACAAGATAGTCCTTCAGGGCAGCAAATGCTATCAGATTCTGCTCTCCGGTGTCCAAATTCCGTAATGTTGCCTGTTGAGTAGCAATTTCATCTGCACCCAGTAAAATAGCGGCGCATGCATTGACTTTGTCCGCACGCTTCATCCGTTTTCCGACATTTCCGGAATAGGCAAACTCAACCTTTATCCCCTGTTTGCGTAAATCCATGGTCAGTTGAAAGGCTGCTTCCATGGTTTCGTCCCCGACTGCGACAACAGCAATGGGGCGTGAAACAGGAGGTGTTTGATCGAGCATGAGCGCAATCCTGTCAACTCCCATAGCCCACCCCACGCCAGGCGTTTCAGGTCCACCTAACTGAGCAACCAAGCCATCATATCGTCCACCGGCCAAAAGCGCTCCTTGGGAGCCTAAATCGGTTGTGGTGAACTCAAAGGCTGTGTGACAATAATAATCCAGCCCGCGCACCAGAAGAGGATTGCGTTTGTAAGGAATCCCAAGGGCGTCAAGGCCTTTGCAAACCTTGCTAAAATTATCCTGGGACAGGTCATTGAGATAGCGGTCAAAGGTTGGGGCGTTTGCCACAAATTCCTGGTCCTGAGGAGCTTTGGAGTCGAGAATTCTCAAAGGGTTTTTGGAAAGGCGCATCTGGCTATCCGCGGAAAGGTGAGCGCTTAACGGTGTGAAATAATCAACCAAAGCTTTTCGGTAAGCATTCCGGCTTGGCGCATCTCCAATGGTATTAATTTCCAAGATGGAGCGGTTTAGTATTCCAAGCTGCTCTAAAACTTGCGCACCTAAAGCCATTGTTTCCACATCCACCAAGGGATCAGAAATACCAAAGCATTCGACGCCAATTTGGTGGAACTGCCGGGTGCGGCCCTTTTGAGGCCGTTCATAGCGCATCATGGGACCATTGTAAAAGAGTTTCAAGGGCATGGATTGGGTGAGACCGTTGGAGATGACGGCCCGCGCTACCCCTGCGGTTCCTTCGGGACGTATGGTAATGCTGTCGCCCCCCCGATCATCAAACGTATACATTTCCTTGCCAACGATGTCAGATGTTTCACCAATTGTGCGTTTAAAGATGGCAGTGGATTCAACAATGGGCGTCGCAATGGGTTCGTACCCATATTTTTCTGCAATTGAATATGAAACATCCTGAATCCATTGATGTTTGCGCCACTCCTCGCCTAAGAGATCATGGGTGCCCCGTACAGGTTGACTATTTTTTTCAGACATCGTCTATTATTCCCCTTGTTACCAAGGATCATAGCGGCTTTTGGCGGGAGGAATAAAGAGGAAAAACGATTCTCTTGGAAGATCATTCCTATACGCTATAGCGTATATTGTGTTTATAACGAGCTGGGGGGATATAACTTGGAGCATATTGCACGCACACCCAAACAAATTGGCGATGCTATTCGTTTTCAGCGCCGTAAACTTGGTCTAAAACAAAGCGAGGTGGGAGAAAAAACCAAACTGAGGCAAGCGACAATATCAATGGTTGAAGCTGGCGATCCTGGAACGCAACTCAGAACGCTTTGTGATGTTCTTGCGGCTCTTGATTTAGAGTTGGTTGCCCGTTTTGAGAACAAAATCATCAAACGCTTCAATTGAAGAGATATTTTGATGGCGCGTCACAAAAAAATACCGCAGGAGGATTTTTGTCAAAATTCCGCCTGCTATAAAATTATGAGGCTGATGTGACCCAGGTATTGTACAAATTCTTAGTCTACCTGAAGGGAGTGATACTCCTGACCTTACGGCTATAAAGGGCTGTTGGTAACTGTTATATTTTTTCTTGATGCTATCTCTAGAAAAGTATTTAATTTTCCTTGAGAAAAATTATTGTCAGAAAGGTTTACCCACTCTAGTTTTTTCATATTTAAAAGGAAATCAAGCGTATCATCGTTTAAATTGCAAGCTCTGATATCAAGCTTTTTGATATTTTCCATACCAGATAGGATTTCGATCCCTTTATCACCAATATAAGTGCATCCGATATTAAGGAACTCAAGGTTTGTAATTGGTAAAATATTAAAGATTCCGTTGTGAGTAACTTTGTTATAAACAATACTTAATTCAGTTAGATTTTTAAATTTAGAAACATATTTTAACCCATTATCATCAAAATTGTTCTCAGAAAGATGTAATTTTTTTAAGTTATTGAAATCAAAACTAGAAAGAAGCTCTAGGTGATGGTTTTCAAGAGATGTTTCTCTCAAATCAAGTTCGTATATCAAAGTTGATAAAGATTTTAACTGTTCTAAAACTTCAGTAGTTATTTCTTCTCCAGCTAGTTGATCAATGGAATACATTGGGTTCCTTAAAGAAGTTATATTTTGCTTTATATCTACGCCATCTAAATTAAAAACTACTTTGTTCGATTCATAAAATTCTAAATTTACTCGTAGCGGATGAAAATCATGCGTTTGATCAAATACTTCTGTGGCTGCAATTGAGCTACAGAAAAGAAGCGAAGGTAATAAAAATGAAAAAAATTTATTTTGTACCATAAAAACGTCTCCAATATTAATTAAGTAGAAAATATTACTACAACACAATATACTACATTATATCGGAATTTTCAATCCCTTTCTGTAGGTGACAACGTTGTCACAGTACCATCTATATTTTTGTTCCAATTGTAGTTGTTATTCTCTAACATTTTTTTGAAAATTTTATCAACATCAAATGTTACATATATTTTTGATAACATATTTGGATTTGTTAAGTCGCTTCTCTTGTATAAAAAACCAGATTCTTTAGGATGTAAATCATATTGTATTTTAATTGCATATTTTTTTTCTATTTCTCCTCACTACCCGTCACTTTATTAAAAGATAGCATTTTTAGCCTTCTCCAAG
>CAZXMD010000038.1:0-12286 GCA_964641635.1 uncultured Candidatus Finniella sp.
CATGCTTGTTGACAGCCATTGCCACCTGAATTTCCCAGAATTTACCTCTGACCTAGGCGCTGTTCTTGCACGCGCCACAGAAAATGGCATCGGCACGATGCTAACCATCAATACAAAGCTAGAGGAAGCAAAAGACCTTCAAAGAATTGCGGAACAGTACCCGCAAGTTTTTTGTAGCGTGGGCGTCCACCCCCATGATGCAAAAGATTATATCAAGGGGTACGGAGGCGACACGTTATTGAACAGTATCAAGACGCTCGCCCAGCACCCAAAAGTTGTCGGGATTGGGGAGACGGGACTTGACTATTTTTATGACAATAGCCCCCGTGCAGATCAAATCTCTTCTTTTTCAGACCATATCCGGGCAAGCCTTGACCTTGACCTTCCCCTCATCGTTCATACGCGGGATGCAGATGAGGATACGGTTTCTTGCCTCAAAGAAATTGGATACGGAAAAGCGAGGGGTGTTTTTCATTGTTTTAGCGGGAGCGCAGACTTAGCCAAACAGGCTCTCACCTTAGATTTTTACATTTCTTTCTCTGGTATTTTGACTTTTAAAAATGCGGAGAGCTTGCGTCAAATTGCCCAAGAAGCTCCTTTAAACCGCATTCTGGTTGAAACAGACGCTCCTTTCCTCACTCCAGCTCCTCATCGAGGAAAAAGAAATGAACCTGCATTTACCCGCTACACCGCTGAGCTCTTGGCGAATCTGAAAGGTTTAAGCTATAGTGAGATCGAAAAAATAACCACGGACAATTTTTTTACATTGTTCAATAAAGCGAGTCTACCGTCATGAAAATAACGATTTTGGGCTGCGGCGCTTCAGGCGGCGTGCCCCTGATCACGGGAGAGTGGGGATCCTGCAATCCAAACAACCCCAAGAACCGCCGTCGTCGCGCTTCTGTTTTAGTGCAAACCAAGGGCAAAAACATCTTGATCGATACCAGCCCTGATTTGCGAATGCAGCTTTTAGATGCCGGGGTAGACAATATTGATTTGGTACTATATACCCATGACCATGCCGACCACATAGGCGGACTCGATGACTTGCGTCAGATTTATGCAAAATATCGCCAACCGATTCCTGCCTATGCCGACCATGGATCATTAAACCGCTTGCGCAAGTCTTATCGCTATGCGCTCGTTACCCTTGACCCTCAATATCCTGCTTTCCTAGAAGGTCGTGAACTAGAAGATATCATTGATTTTGATGGTATTCAAATTATTCCTTATTTACAATATCATGGCCATCGGTCCTCTTTTGGATTCCGGATTGGGGATTTTGCTTATTCGACTGATCTCATTGAATTGCCAGAAGAAAGCTATGATGTTTTACAAGACGTTAAAATTTGGGCCGTCGATTGCTTGCGTGATGAACCTCATATCAGTCATTCCAACGTTGAACAGACTCTCAAAATGATTAAAAAGGTAAAACCACAAGAAGCTATCCTTACCCACATGACCCATCATCTCGATTATGATGACCTTAATGCCCGCACACCTCAAAATGTGACCCCCGCCTATGATGGAATGGTAGTAGAACTCCCATGACAACACTCCACATTTTCATTCTAAGCCTCATTCAAGGGTTAACAGAGTTCTTACCCATTTCATCTTCAGGGCACCTGGTCTTATTGCCTCATCTTTTTGGTTGGCAAAATCAAGGACTTGAAATGGATGTCGCCTTACATGTAGGAACCTTAATCGCTGTCTTAATTTACTTTTGGACAGATGTTTGGCAGATGATCACCCATTTCACGCGCTATTGTTTTGGCGGTTTTCGAAAGACTGATTTTGATGATCAGGTACGGCTTGCTCTCAGCCTGGTTATTGCAACACTACCTGCCGTTATCCTTGGGTTCCTTTTAAAAAAAATGGGCATGGAGGATATTCGGCAGATCACTGTTATTGCCGCCACCACGATGATCTTTGCCCTTGTTCTATTTGCGGCAGACCACTTTAGCTCTCAAAAGAAAGACTTGAGTCATATGACATTGGGACGTGGTCTCTTAATTGGATTGGGCCAAGCCATCGCTCTAATCCCCGGGGTCAGCCGTTCGGGTATTTGTATCAGCGCTGGCCTCGCTCTTGGATTTACTCGGGTGGCCGCCGCACGTTTTGCTTTCTTAATGTCCATCCCGTCTATTTTAGGCGCCGCTACCCTTACGGCTTATGACGCCATCAAAGCTGATAACCTCATTCTTTGGGGTGATATTGGCTTAGGGATTTTATTCTCCGCCCTTGCCGGCATCGCCGCCATCCATTTCATGCTGAAATTTCTTGCCAACCACTCTCTCGCCATCTTTGTTGTTTATCGGATTATTTTAGGTCTCGGAATTTGGCTAGTTTTGTAATATAATCCCTCTCTTTTTTATAATTAAAAATAATTAAAAAAATCCTTGAATTTTTATAACAAAGAACCATATATATCCTATAAATTCTTATAATTCATTTAAGAACATACAATACTTACAAATTTATGGATTAAAAAATGGAAAATTTAATAAAAGTACTTTTAATTTCTGGGCTCATGAGTGGATCGTTCATAACGCAAGCAATGGATGATTTTCAACCACATTACCTGAGAAATGCCATTGCGCATTATCAAGAATTTGCAGACATATCAGGCTTATCTTTGCCGGATTTTCTTGATCAGCAAATCCAAATCTTAGAACAAGATTCCTATTCTAATGAATGGGAAATTGAAAATCTAAAATCAGTAAAAATATCTTATTTACAAACGCATAAAAAATCACCTACAGAACTCAGAGATGATGAAGTGAAAACTCGTCATCTTCTCGAAGGATTTGATGATTTCTCTCAAGGAGGTTTTGTCGATACTAATGAGGAAGCCAGCTTAAGATTAGCCCGTCAGTTAGAAGCTCTTGATCTGCAAAATGGAAAAGTTACCGAGAATGACTACCTTATTGCCATAAGGTTACAAGAGACTGAATCTACATATGGTGCATACAACATTCCCTTCTTAAAACAGCAGATGAGCAATCCAGACAAAGAAATTTATCAAACGATTGCTACGGCTTCCAAAGGCATCAAAAATGATTCAGATGTCCATACGATGACAGCTACTTTTGCGCGCCCTTATTTTAATGAAACCAAAAAGCTTGAACAAACATATTTGGGAATTGTGCAACAAAATAAACCATTGACCCTTGAAGATATCACAAAAGTAATTCAAGGAGTGTCTCAACGGAATCAAGCAATTGCTGACCTTATGCCGCCCATTAATGAGGCCCTTGCCCTGATTCGTGGTTACTGGAATGCCCCAATCGACGGTGAAACAGGACTGGATATCCGAGAAGTGATGTCCAATTGCTTTATCTTGGCCCGCACTTATGGAGACGCTGCCCTTGAGAACCTGTGCATTATTCTTGCAGATAACAAACAGACTGGTGGAGGATGCCATCCCGGGGTAACGGGACGGTTTGCCCACAGTTACTTCATTGAAGTTAGTGCAGCCCTTGCTCAAGCTCAATAAAGGGAAAAACCCATGATCTGGCAAATGCGCTGAGCCGCACATTGGCTAGGAGATTGACCTTGTAATGGAGCGCTGAGCATAGTCAGCGCTCTTTTCATTTCGGTAATCATCTTCTTGCGCGCCGCAACGTCACCTTTTTCAAAAAGTCTTTCTAAAACTGTTGCCAGTTTTTCCGGGGTACACTCCCCCTGAAGTCTCTCCGGGACCACTTCTTTATCCATCAGTATATTCACCAAACAGGCGTACTTTACCTTTACCAAACGCCGCAGCAGAAAATGGGTCAGCGAATTTATTTTATAGGCAATCACCATGGGAACACCAGCAGCAGCCAACTCAAGGGAAACCGTACCACTGGCAGCAAGGGCTGCTTGGCTCTCCTTGTAAGCTGCAAATTTTTCTGATGGTGTTGTGACAATTGTAGCTGGAAGGGTGAATTGCTTTTGGATTTGGTCTACCAAATGCGGCAACGTCGGGATCACAACGTGCAGGGCAGGATATTTTTGTTGAAGCCTTGCCACCGTCTCCTGGAAAACGGGAAGAAGCCGGAAAATCTCCCCCCGACGGCTTCCGGGCAGGAGAGTTAAGATAGGGGCAGAAGGCGCAATATCATGCCGTGTTCGAAAAGCGGGATCGTGATACTTTTCCAGATCTAATTCAACCACGGGATGCCCAACAAAGGTCGTAGGCAATCCCTCTTTTAAGAAATAGGGTGGCTCAAAGGGAAAGAGAACCAATAAATGATCCAGGAATTGGGCCACGGTCCGTGCGCGCCCCGGACGCCAAGCCCAAACGGACGGAGCAACGTAATGTACCAAAGGAATTGACTTGATGCGCTTTTTTAAGGCCTTGCCAACCCGAAAATTAAATCCGGGAGAATCGATCGTTAACACAACATCCGGGTGAATTGCCTCAATTGCCTTAACAGTTTCTTGTATGCGACGTCGAATGCGTCGAATGTGGGGAATAATTTCTGCAAGACCCATGATAGACAACTCTTCTATAGGAAAAAGAGAAGACAACCCTTCAGCCGTCATTAAAGGCCCCCCCAAACCGACAAATGTAACCTGGTCGCCGAGCTGACTTTTCAGGGCTTTCATCAACTGACCCCCCAAAAAATCACCGGAAGGCTCACCCGCAGACAAGAAAACCGTATATTTTTTCATGATGGTTGTACACCAACAAGATAGAGACCCGCCTCATCAGCTGCTTTTATGACAGCTTTTTGATCAAGAATTTGTGTGGAGCCTGATTCAACAGCTATTCCCCGTAAACCGGCAGCTTTTGCCTGGTGAATGGTAGCGACACCAATTGTCGGTAAATCAACGGCCCGACTTTGACCTGGCTTTGCCATCTTTACAAGAACGCCTCCACGTCCCTCCCGGCGTAAATGACCACACCGTGCCAATAGACTTTCCGTTCCTTCAATAGCTTCAACACCCAGAACAAGACCTTGTTGCACCACAACAGCTTGCCCGATATCCCCAATCCCAAGAAGGCGGGCAACTTCTTTTCCTTTAAGAATGTCTTGCCAGTCTGCCTCTTCAGGCTGATAACACCCCAGAACACCTTCAGGAGCCAAAAGGTTATCCAAAATGTCTGTTGCGCTCATCACACTTAACCCTTCTGCCTTCAATAACTGGACGATGCTGGTTAAGAGACCATCATCGCCGGAAGCTTTCAATCCCATTTTCGCAAAACCCATCTTGGCAAACCATCGGGTTCCCTTCCAATCAAGTTTTAATTCAGCCAAAGAAGGACGGTGCATAGAACCTGCCATAACAATATGGGTCACCTTATTGGCCTTTAAATAGCGCAACGTCTTTCCAACGGCGCCAAAGTGTGTCCAAAAGTGTCCTTTGACATAAGGCTGCTGCTGGATAACAAATTCAGGATCAGTTTGACCCTCAAAAGCAATGAGGAAAAGAGGCTGGCCCTGCTCGTGGCAACGGGTAATGATTTTAAGAGGGAGTTCCCCCCGTCCCGCAAAAAGACCAATGACTTGGCTCACGTTTTTCAAACCGCAATAGAAGGAGGCAGGCAAAGAGGGCGGGAAGACTCAGATTTGATAAAACCGATAAGCTGCATAACGTCTCCATTTTGAGCATATTTTTCAGCTGCTGCATCAACCCGATCGGCCAACGGATGATCGGAAGGCTCAAATAGGTCTTGATAGGCGCTCCGTAAAGACTGAATTGTTGCCTGAGAAAACCCCCGCCGTTTCAGGCCCACCAGATTCAAACCCGATAAGCGGGCCCGTTCACCCTTGACATTCCCATAAGGAATCACATCATGCTCAACCCCGGACATCCCGCCGATAATGGCATGGGCGCCAATCCGCACAAACTGATGGACAGCAGATAAACCACCGATAATGGCATGATCTTCAATATGGACGTGACCTCCCAAGGTTGCCCCATTGGCCATAATCACATGGTTACCGATTTGGCAATCATGCGCCACATGTGTTGCAACCATGAACAAGTTATTATTGCCAATTTTGGTTACCATACCACCGCTCTCCGTTCCGGGCTGTAAGGTTACATATTCACGGATTTTATTCTTTTCTCCAATGATGAGTTGGGAGGGCTCTCCATGATATTTTAAATCCTGAGGAGGATGGCCAATAGAAGCAAAGGGGTAGAAGATTGTTTCTGCCCCAATGTCTGTATGGCCTGCAATGGTGACATGAGAGACAAGCGTTACGCCATCACCCAAAACAACGTCGGGACCAACGCAACAAAAAGGACCGACGGTTACATTTTTGCCAAGCTGCGCCTTCTTGTCAATTAATGCGGTTGGATGAATTTGTGTCATTATTAAGTTCTCAACGTAGAATAAGGCAACAGCCATGTTTCCTATTACCGCACTTGCAAGGAGGAGGGCAAATACTGGAATGTTACAAAGTGTTACTGATCCGCGATCATCGCCGCAAAAGTTGCCTCAGCAGCCAAAGCATCACCGACAAATGCTTCACCTTTAAATTTCCACACGAGCCCCCGATTTTTATCTTTTGTGACCTTTAATCGCAAAACATCGCCGGGCACAACAGGTTTGCGGAACTTTGCTTCCTCAACGGACATAAAGTAAACAAGCTTTTCTTCTTTAATATCAAGTGTCTTCATCACCAGAACAGCAGCCGTTTGAGCCATAGCTTCAATAATCAAAACACCCGGGAAAATAGGTTTACCGGGGAAATGACCTTGAAAAAACCACTCATTCATGGACACGTTCTTAATACCCACCGCACTATAATCCAATTGAATGCTTTCAATTCGGTCAACGAGCAGCATAGGGTACCGATGGGGGATGAGAGACATAATTTCCTCAACGCCCATAGAAGGAAGCGATCCTTGTTCTTTCATGGCGCCATCTCCCTTTTGAAAGTCCTGAAGCCTTACAACTGACTGTGTCATTTTTCTCTAGTTTCCTTTTTCCGCAAGCTTCTTTAAAGCAATTGTTTGACGATGCCAATCTTTCACAGCCACGCAAGGATACCCCGCAACGGTCTCTCCTTTAGCAATATCCCGCATAACGCCGCTTTGAGCGGCGATTTTTACGCCATCCCCAACGTTAAGATGACCTGCAATGCCAACCTGGCCGGCCACAACGACAAAGCGTCCTAATTGTGTGCTTCCCGCAACCCCCGATTGAGCAACCAGAACACAATTCTCTCCAACCTGTACGTTATGAGCGATTTGAACAAGGTTGTCAATCCGCGTACCACAGCCTATGATGGTGTCTGCCTCAGCGCCGCGGTCTATCGTCGTGTTGGCGCCAACTTCAACATCATCGCCAATAATCACACGTCCCAATTGGGGAATATTGAGATGTCCGGATTCATCCATATGAAACCCAAAACCTTTTTGACCGATGCGCGCCCCCGGTTTCAGGACAATACGCTTGCCTAGAAGGGCATGGTTAACCGTTACATGAGAGGCAACGAGACATCCTTCCCCTAACTCAACCCCGGCCCCGATTACCGAATGGGCTTCAATTTCACACCCATCCCCAATAATTGCGTTTTCCTCAATGACAGCAAAAGGCCCAATATAACAATTCTTCCCGATTCTTGCTGTCGAATGAACAGCCGCTTGAGGGGAAACGCCCCCCGCTCTTTTTTGGGAGGGGTAAAATAAAGCCGCCACTTGTCCATAAGCGCGATACGGTTGTGGAGAAAGAAGCACCGCAACCCCCTTCGGGGCATAGTGGGCATAATCAATAGAAACCAAACAGGCAGATGCCTTTGTTTCCTTGAATTGGTCGATATATTTAGGGTTATGAAGGCAGCTAATATGCCCGGCGGTTGCCTTATGTAAAGGGGCCACATCTGTAATAACCTGGTTGGGATTAACCTCCGGGCCTAAGGTAGCGCCACAAAGAGCGGCAAGGTCTTGAACTGTATAGGGACCTGTATTTTGATAAAAACGCTCATCTGCCACGATCGTAGGGTCTCCTTCCCTTAACAAAGCACTACTGTATCTTTATGCTATCGCTTCTACTTTGAGGAACAATAACATAAACCTGCTTGTATTTTATAACAAAAAAAGCCTGCAAGATCAGTTTTTCTAAAGCCTCTCACCCCAGCTTCACCAGAACCTGATTGCGCGTCAAACTATCTCCCGGCTGAACAAGGATATCTTTCACAATCGCCTCTGCAGGGGATTTCAGGGCATTTTCCATCTTCATGGCCTCAATCACCAGCAGTGTTTGCCCGAGCTTGACCCGTTCACCGACAGATATGGCCAATGAAACCAGAATCCCCGGCATAGGCGCTTTAACAATCAGGTTGTCCGGCAAAGAATCCGGATGTTTTACGTGCGTATATAAATTCCAGACCTTGGGATGCATCACCTGAAAGAAATGCTCTACCCCAAAGAGGGTCATGGTTAACCCCATAACCCCAAGATGCACTTGCCCATAATACGATTGGCCCTGCAAGGTCGCCACAAAATGCCTTTCCCGGGGATACCAGTGAAGGTCAAGGCCCAATACCTCATCCTCTACACAAACCCCTTCATCCGAAAACGTGACGAGGGTACCTTGTTCCTCTTCAACAACAACCCATTCTGCAGACGGATCCGCTTCATTTGCCCGATCGTAGATCAAAGCCGCAATCCCCTTAACCAGGCGCTTTTGAGTTTTGGGAAGGTCTAGGGTCATCTCTTTTTCAATAAAAAGGGTCGTATAATCCCCTTTGATAATTTTAGGACTCAAGAGCAATTGCTCCAGAAAACCAGCATTATGCTGGAGGCCATTAATCGTCATTTTCGCAAGGGCCCGTTGAAGCCGCTGCAAGGCCTCAAGGCGATCTGGCGCCCAAGAGATAAGTTTGGCAAGCATCGGATCATAAAAGATGCTGACATCTGTACCCGCTTCAATACCTGCGTCCAGGCGCAGCCCCTCTTCAGAGATGAACGGCTCAAACCGGGTGATGCGTCCACTGCACGGTAAAAAATCATGGGCCGCATCTTCCGCATAAAGCCGCACTTCCATGGCGTGTCCTGAAAAAGAAATGTCAGGTTGGGTAAAGGGAAGTGGCTCCCCTGCTGCAATACGGATCATGTGCTCCACAAGGTCAATTCCGGTAACCATTTCCGTGATCGGATGTTCAACCTGCAGCCGTGTATTCATTTCCAGAAAATAGAAGGACCGGTCAGGGGCCACCATAAATTCGACGGTGCCAGCAGACGTATACCCCACATGACGCGCTAAGGCTACCGCCTGTTCTGTCATAGCCTGGCGTAAATCCGGCGTCATGAAAGGACTTGGGGTTTCCTCCATTACTTTTTGATGGCGCCGTTGCAGGGAACAATCCCGTTCTCCCAGATGCACGATGTTCCCGTGGGTATCCCCTAAAATCTGGACTTCGATATGGCGTGATGCATCCACATATTTTTCTATAAAGACACGTCCATCTCCAAAGCTGGAAGTAGCCTCACTGCCTGTTCGTTGTAAGGCCTCGTCAATCTGATCTTCACCGTAGATAACCCGCATCCCTTTGCCTCCCCCTCCCGCTGCTGCTTTTAAAAGCAGGGGATAGCCAAGTCTGGAAGCCAAGGATTGTACCTCTTCCTTTGTCGAGATGGACGCCTCACTCCCCGGAATTATAGAAACATTGGCTTGACGCGCCGTGGATTTGGCTTGCAGCTTATCCCCCATCCGTCGAATAATATCCGCCCGGGGGCCTATAAATGTTAAACCGGCCGCTTCAACATCGGCGACAAAATCAGCATTTTCCGATAAAAAACCATATCCCGGATGGATGGCTTTGGCTCCCGATACTTTAGCAACTTCGATGATTTTTTGGATGTCGAGATAACTTTGACGGGCTGGCGAGGGGCCAATGAAATAGGACTCATCGGCCATTTCCACATGAAGGGCTTGTGAATCCGCTTCAGAATAAACAGCAACGGTTTGAATCCCCATGCGGCGGCAAGTGCGCATAATCCGACAGGCAACCTCCCCCCGGTTCGCTATGAGGATTTTCTCAAACAAGGGGTCTAGTCGTTCAAGTCGTCTGCTGACTTGCCGCCTTTGGTCTTCTTATCTTCCTTCGCACCCTTTAGCATTGCCTTCACTTGAGAGTCTTCCCATTCCGGACTTAAGAAAGGAAACCAGTCTTCCAAGGCTTTGAGTTGGCCTAGCCGCACCCCTTGCAAGGCAGCCGCAATGCCAAAAGCCATGATCGGCCAAATAGGCCAGAATGCCCCGGCGCCATTCAACAACCAAACAAGGATGCATCCAATAGCGACACCAGCATAAACCACTAAATTTGTATAGTAAACGCGCAGTTCCCGAACACGTTCCCGAACTTGAGCTTCCTTATCCATAATTTTATCCCCTTCGTTTGAGTATCTCTAACCTCATCGTCACTGCGAGCATAAGCGAAGCAGTCCAGGAGCCAAAGCAAAGGCCTTACTCGCTGCCCCTGGATTGCTTCGTCGCTTCCGCTCCTCGCAATGACGAATTTACAAGTCATTGTGCAACAATCTTCCATAAGCGAAGTCGTTATAATGGAATATTGTCATGCTTCTTGAGAGGATTGACAAGTGTTTTGTTCGCCAACATCTCTAAAGACCTGCAAAGCCGCGCCCGTGTCGTCCGGGGTTGAATAATATCGTCAATAAACCCACGATGGGCCGCTACAAAGGGGTTGGCAAATTTTTCCCGGTATTCTTCCACACGGTTGTTCATTTCTTCAGGTGAATACCCTCGAAAGATAATCTCTACGGCCCCTTTTGGGCCCATAACGGCAATTTCTGCCGTTGGCCAGGCAAAATTCACATCACCCCGGATGTGCTTGGAACTCATCACATCATATGCCCCTCCATAGGCTTTACGGGTAATGACCGTCACCTTGGGAACGGTCGCCTCCGCATAGGCAAATAACAATTTTGCCCCATGCTTGATAATCCCCCCCTGTTCCTGCTCAAGACCAGGCAAGAAGCCAGGAACATCCACAAAGGTTATGATGGGAATGTTAAAACAGTCACAGAAGCGGACAAAGCGAGCTGCTTTCCGGGATGCATTGATATCCAGACACCCCGCAAGGATCATAGGTTGATTGGCCACAAGGCCAACGGTACGACCCTCCATACGCCCAAAACCAATTAAGATATTCGGTGCAAAGTCTGGCTGAAGCTCAAGAAAATCCCCATCATCAACAACGGTCAAAATAAGTTCCTTCATGTCGTAAGGCAGATTGGGATTATTCGGAACCAGCGTATCCAAGGCCCGATTAAGGCGATTTGACGCATCTGCCGTTTTGCGGTAGGGAGGCGCTTCACGGTTCGAGAGGGGCAAGAAATCGATCAGACGGCGTGCCTGCATTAATGCTTCAATATCATTGACCAAAGCCAGATCCGCAACGCCGGATTGGGAGGTGTGCATCACGGCCCCCCCTAAATCATCCGCGCTTACTGTCTCGTTTGTAACGGTCTTCACCACATCCGGCCCGGTGACAAACATGTAAGCCGTCTGTTTCACCATAAAGATAAAGTCCGTCATAGCCGGAGAGTAGACCGCCCCTCCCGCACACGGGCCCATGATAAGGGAGAGCTGGGGGACAACGCCCGAAGCGAGTACATTACGCTGGAATACTTGCGCATAACCCGCCAGTGAGTCCACGCCCTCCTGGATACGCGCGCCCCCCGAATCGTTCAGGCCGATAACGGGAGCACCCACCTGCATGGCCTTGTCCATAATTTTCGCAATTTTTTCTGCATGGGACTCGCTTAAGGATCCGCCAAAAACGGTAAAGTCTTGAGAAAATACAAAGACCATCCGCCCATTGATAGTTCCATATCCCGTAACCACCCCATCTCCCGGAATCTTCTGCTCATCCAATCCGAAATCCTTGGAACGATGTTCCACAAAGAGCCCCCACTCCTCAAAAGACCCCTCATCCAACAGGACATCCAGACGCTCCCGCGCGGTGAGTTTACCTTTCGCATGTTGACGGTCAATCCGCTCCTGCCCACCCCCTAAATAAGAAGCCGCGCGCTTTTCTTCTAACTGCTTCAGAATTTTTTGCATCGGATGGCTGTCTTTCCTTAAAATAATCTCCTTCAAAAATGATACAATGATATTTTTATCTTTGCGAGATGCTTTAAAAATTTTAAAAAAATTAATAATTTATCAATCTTCTTGCTCCATAATTTAAGCTAGAAACCTGAATTTTTACTAACTTTAAGAACGGGATGGATATTATGAACACGACAAACGCAAAGAAAAAAGCATCTTTTTTGAGCATCGCTCTGGGAAGCCTGGTTGTCACAAGTTTAAGTACGG
>CAZXMD010000039.1:0-2280 GCA_964641635.1 uncultured Candidatus Finniella sp.
CCAAACAGCTCAGGCTGCCAAGATTCGCATTTATGTAGACCAGGTGCCCCGTCTTGATGCTCTTGTCTGTGATGGCATATTAATTGCATCACCTGCGGGGAGTACGGCCTATAATCTCTCTGCACACGGTCCCATCATCCCCATTAACGCCAATCTTCTGGCCCTGACGCCGATCAGCGCTTTTCGCCCCCGACGGTGGCGCGGGGCGCTTTTACCAGACACCGCGCACGTGACTTTGGAAATTCTAGAAACCAACAAACGGCCCGTGAGTGCAAGCGCAGATGGTCTTGAGGTTCGCAATGTTCAGCGGGTTGATATCCATCAAGACTCGAAGGCGCGGTACCGCCTCTTGTTTGACCCCCAGCACAACCTGGAAGAAAGAATTCTAGGAGAGCAATTTCTGGCCTAAGGGATGTCCAAATCATATAGTCGACTATATGATTTGTCCTAACCCGTGTCAAATTCTGTGACTGATGTAAGATCGCCGACGATGATTCATGGCTACTTGATTGTATTAATTGAAAAAATCAAGAAAGTCCGTTGGCTATTTTTGTCTTCAGAATTGGAGCCTGACGTTGTTGCCCGAGCTCCCGTCGCCAGGCTTCAAACATGAGAATAGCCCACAAAGGCTCTTTGTGATCTTTGCGTCCTGAAAGATGATCTTTCCAGAGTTGACGAATCGGCAAAGGGTCGAAAGTCTCGCTGAGAGTTGAAGGAGAAAGAAGATCTTCTGCCCAATCCCGCAAAGGACCACGAAGCCAGATATCAATGGGTAAAGCAAAGCCGGCTTTTGGGCGATCAATCAACGCTTGAGGAACATGTTTATAAAGGAGTTGGCGCAAAGGCCACTTTCCTGTTTTTCCATGCATTTTGAAGGATCTCGGCTGAGCCCAGGCCCATTCCACCACACGATGATCCAGCAGAGGAACGCGCGCTTCCAAACCGACAGCCATACTCGCGCGATCCACTTTCGTTAAAATATCATCCGGCAAATAGGTAGTGGTATCAAGGGCCTGCATTTGAGAGACAAAGTCTGACAGCTGGGGAGAAAATCGGGTTATATTCGGCGCATAATTATGGGGAATGGCTTCAGATGGCTCCGCCCAATAGCTGATCAAAGAATCATACAAAGCTTCCGGTGTTTTAGCTTTTAGGGACCGGGCCATCTTGTGGACTTTGTGGCCAAGCTTTGAGGGCCTCCTGGATGCAGGGATGAGAGAACTCAAGAGATCCCAACTTCCCGGAGAAATTGTGGTCAACAGGGTTGCCAGGTTGCTGCAAAAGGGAACTCCGGAGATTATTTTTTGTAAGGTATCGCCCCATAAATAGCGCGTATATCCACCAAAAACCTCATCCCCCCCATCTCCGGACAGGGCAACAGTGACAGATTGACGAGCCAGTTGTGAAACCAAAAAAGTTGGAATCTGGGAAGAATCCGCAAAAGGCTCATCATATAAATGGGGCAAACGAGGAATCGTATCAAGGATTTGCTGGGGGGTCACCAATAAGGCCGTATGGTCTGTTCCCAGGTGCTCAGCGACAGCTCTGGCATAGGGCGCTTCGTTATAGCCTTTTTCATCAAAACCAATCGTAAATGTTTGGATGGGTCGTACACTGTGCTTTTGCGCAATTGCTGTAACAAGAGAGGAATCAATACCTCCGGATAGGAAAGACCCCAAAGGAACATCTGAAATCATGCGGCGGCTAACGGCATCATTGAGCAACTCTTCAAGGTCGGTCAACGCTTCTTCCTCAAGGACCCTGTCAAATTTTCGCGTAGTCGATGGAAGTCCTTTCGCAATCACGTTCTCTAAAGTCCAGAAGCTTTTTGTTATAATCTGACCATCCATTGTCCGGCAAAGAATTGTACCCGGGACGAGTTTTTGAACCTGTTCATAAATAGACAAAGGCGCCGGAACATATGCGTGCTTTAGATATCCGGCTAAAGCCTGATGATTGAGTTTGGGGTGAAAATCCGGATAAGCGCATAAGGCTTTGAGTTCAGACCCAAACAAGAAAGTTGAACCTGAATTGCCCCAATAAAGAGGTTTGATGCCTAAGCGGTCTCGCACCAGGTAAAGCTTCTGGTCTTTACGGTCCCAAAGGGCGAAAGCAAACATCCCAATGAATTGTTTTACGGCAGCCTCTAGACCCCATGCCGCGATTGCCTCCACCATAACTTCCGTATCAGAATGCCCCCGAAAAACAATCCCCTGCGCTTCCAGGAGAGGGCGCAACTCTGGGGCGCTATAGATTTCCCCATTGTAGGTAATGACCCAT
>CAZXMD010000039.1:2290-4858 GCA_964641635.1 uncultured Candidatus Finniella sp.
GATGTCATGGGCTGATGCCCTGCAGGGGATAAGTCCTGGATAGAAAGCCGTCGATGACCAAGAGCCAATCCGGCAGATTCGTCAACCCAAGCTCCTTCATCATCAGGTCCCCGGTTGTGAATAGCATTGGTCATGCCGGACACATAACGTAATAGCGTCATGGCGTTTGTAAGTCCTGGGGTGATAAATCCGGCAATTCCGCACATAAATATTATCCAGCTCTTCTAAGAGGCAACGCCACATCTGTATTTTCTACAACCAGGCTAATCTTTTCCAGCAAAGCCACGATTTTGGATATCTGTCCCTTTTCTATAAGGTCTGCAAGCTTGAGGACAAGGTCGTTTTCTTGGACTTGTAATGAAGAGTGAGTTTCTCCCATAGTGACCCCCGGCGTTAGGGAGTGAAGGATATCTGTTGCTTCAAAAGGCGCAACCGCTTGAGGTTTTCCGGAGAAACTAACCCTTACGTCAATCTCGGGAATTAATCCGTTTAAGAGGGAAAGGGAGCGAAGTAATTCCAGGAAGCGGCACGGTTCTCCACCAGAAAGATGGAGAATCTGTCCCTTTGCTTGCTCATCGCCTAAAGCTTTTACGATGGCTTGCAAAATTGTTCGTGCGGCTTCTTCTGCGGAAATAATATAGGAATATGCATCAGGTGAAGGCACTTCAATTCTAAGGCCTTGGTCTAACTGTTCCGGCCAGAAGGAAGTTGTCGAGTCTAAATTGTTCCAAATATCACAACTATTGATAATAAGGTATCGCGTGGCGTGTTTTTTAATGGATACCTGATCAAGGGCTTGGATTTGTTGAGAGACAAGAGTCGTGATAATTTGGGACAAAAGCGTTGGTGTTTGAGGGTTGATCAAAACAAAAAGGCTAGCGCCCGCTCTTTGGACCTGCGCAGCAAAATGAAGAGGGCTTAAGATGTTTTTTTGAACAGCGGTCTTGATATTGGACGTGATCAAATCAGGGGAAGTCACCCGATCCCCATGTATAATGATTTGAGGATGATGAATCTCAATCAGACGATCCATGATTTCATGGTCCGTAATAGAACCTATAATATAGTCGCAAACAACATCTGGGTAAAGCTGATCAAATTTTGTTTTTAGGGCTGCTAAAGCATATTCGGAAGGATCAACCATAATCAATTGTTTGGGGTAAAAACCGGCAATCTGATGGGCCAATTGGCTCATAACAGGATCATGAACGCCTGTGACGAGGACGCGAGCCGAATCTATGAGAGACTGAACATCTTGCCAGGAAGACCCGGCCGTTAAGTTCAAGCAAGAACCTTCTGCAAGGTCCAAACTTGCTTTTCCTAACAGGTCTTCAATATGAAGAGGGCGCAAAGCCACCTTATGGGTAGCGGGAGAAATCTCAAAGCGTAAACTTAAGATCCCCCGTCCTTGAAACTTTAAAAGAATCTGACGCAATGGTAAATGGTTTAACGACTCTTGCGTAATGAGAAGGCGCTTGGGTTCACGACCATCCAAAGATAATTTTTGAACAATTGAAACAAAGTCATTGATCATGCCCAGAACAGGAAAAGGGGGAGGGGTATCGTCGACGTCAAAATGGTTATTGAGAAGAATCCCTTCAAGATGATAGGGAAAAGCCGCTTTGTCGAGGGAGTTTGTACTATGCTCTCGTAAATAGGCTCCAATCTGCTCATTATAGCCAACCACAATAACAGGAATTTTGGGTGGCAGCTCAATCGTATTTGTCTTTACTTCTTCACGATGCCAAAGAGGCGCTAAAAGACGGGGCAAAAGGAGTCCTATCATAAAAAGAACTGTATTTAAAATAGGCGTTAAGGGCGGTAGTCTCCCCATAAGAAGCATGAGGGGGTGATAGAACAAATTAGCCAAGATCGCGCACCCTAAAATGCCGGGAATTTTTTCTAAGGTTATATATTTAGAAGAGCCCTGGTTGCTGCGAATCCAAGAGAACAAAGCAAAACTGATGAGAGCAAAAACAAGACAATGCTTCAAAATGAAAGACATTTGCAAAGCTTGCATATCTTTTCCAAGCAATATCCGTAAACTGACGTATAAACTTAAAAGCGCCACCAATATATCGGATATAAAAATCACCCACTCGGTTTTTAGTTTTTCAGTGATAAGTTTTTGAATGTCGAGCAGTTTATCAAGCATAAACTTTTTCACCAGTTTCCTCCTTGCCTTTAAACATGCTGATTGTAAGGCCAATGATAATCCATAGGCCTGAAATCCACCAGTTTTGCCAAAATCCTAAATTAACCCAAATGATAAGAAAGGCCCCTGTAAATAACCCTGAACTGACAGCTTTCTCGATGGAAAGCAGATTGGTGCGATAAATCTGAAGAAGGACCTGATACGCCAGAAGCGTACCTAAAATAAGGCCGGGGAGCCCAAGTTCCAGCCAAAGTTGAAGGATGGCGTTATGAGGATGGATCCCGAAGCGTTGTGACTGGATTTCATTCTGTTTTCCTGTACTATCTGTATATACCCAGGAATGAAATTCCTGGGCTTTCTCGTGATGACGTGTGCCATCCATCCCAATACCCTTCCAGGGGTGATCAAGGATC
>CAZXMD010000039.1:4868-8231 GCA_964641635.1 uncultured Candidatus Finniella sp.
GATCGTTGTTGCGACATCATTCCATATGTAGAGGCGATCGAGGTAGCTATTCGTGTGTAAGTAAGTATTGTAGACAGGAATATGTTCGGGCTTAAAGGCGAATAGACTGATAAAAGGAAAAGAAATAATAAGGAAAGGAATGAATAGGCGCATTCCAAAAGATGTGATGCGCGGCAATGAAAGCGTCCCCAAAAAAACACAGACACCCATAAAGAGTCCAGTGAAAGAAGTGTCGCAATCGATTTGGAAGAGAACCCAGAAAATTGTAATGAACAAAGAAATTAATAGGCCAACCCGCCAATAAATTGAAGAAAATCGGCGAAGAACCCAAAGAGTTGCTGGCCAGGCAACTAAGGAAATCATTAAGGAGCCTTGTGCAAAGGCTTTTGCCGGAGATTTTCCCCATAAGGCCTGCCAAGGGTTACCAAGCCAAACATCAGCCATAAGAAATAATATCCCAAACAAGAGCCCGGTTATTAAAGCACCGACCAGCGATTTTCGCGTCTGTTGCGGTAAACTGAGTGTGAAGCGGCACCAATAGAGTCCCAATATCACTAAAGTGAGTATCTTCAAGCCTGTGGTCAGTGAAGAAAAGGGATATTTTGCCCATAAAGCGGTTACCAAAGCCCACAAAGGGATCATCAAAAGAATAGTGATTAGGGGCAGAGATAACTCTTCCAGAGATTGTTTCCGGCTATAATACAAAGCAACCAATCCTGCGACAATGATTTCCCAAACAACCATCTGGGGGGCCATAATTGCTATTGGGATAAATAAAAAAACAATCATGTGTAAGAGTCGATGCACAAAAGGAGATAAGATAACAGGCGTCATACTTCTTTACCCATTTCCAATATCAACTTCCAGGCGGGTTCATCGATGGGCATAACGGAAAGCCTGGATTGACGCACAAGGGCCAAATGCGCCAGGCGGGGTTCCTGTTTGATGTCCTCCAGACTTACTGGCTTTTTCAGGGGTTTTACGGCCTTTACCTCAACCATTCCAAAGCGGCCCGTTTTATCAGATGGGTCGGGGTGATAGGTACGCGTCACTTCGACAATACCAACAATTTGACGATCCGAAACAGAGTGGTAAAAGAAGCACCGGTCTCCAATAGCCATGGCCTTCAAGTTGTTGGCTGCCTGATAGTTACGAACTCCATCCCAGGAAGTTGTCTTTTTCGTGACCTGGTCATTCCAAGACCAGGTTGAGGGCTCCGTTTTAATCAACCAATACTGCATTAGAACTCCAATTCTGATTGTCGGGAGAGGATATTCTCGACAACTTCATCAACCGAAATGTGGTTATATAATATTGTATAAACGGCCTCGCATAAGGGCATCGGGATTGATAAAGCCTGAGAGAGTTTGAGAACAGCCGCAACCGTTGGTACACCTTCTGCAAGGGAAGAAGACTCTTTCAGGATGTTAGCAACGGTTGCCCCTTCCCTTCCTAAAGCTATCCCGAGACGCGTATTTCGGGATTGTTTACTCGAACATGTCAAAGTGGCGTCACCGACGCCGGAAAGGCCCAAAAAAGTATCGCTCTTTCCCCCAAGGGCGATCCCTAAGCGCCGCATCTCCGCCAACCCGCGGGTAATAAGCGCAGCCGTGGCGTTGTTTCCAAAATTTCTTCCCCGCACGATCCCGCAGGCTATGGCCAAAACATTTTTGATGGCGCCCGCCACCTGAACGCCCAAGGGATCATCACTCACATAACATCGAAACCGCGGATGACGCAAGTTTGATGCTACGAACTTTGCAATGTCTTCATTTTTTGAAGCGACGGTGACAGCCGTTGGCAGGTTCAAACCAACTTCATCAGCAAATGAAGGTCCAGAAAGAATGACAATTGGATTGGGCAAGATTTCTTGGGTAACTTCTGATAAGAGCTGAGGCGCCTTCTCTTCAGTCCCTCTTACAATCCCTTTGGCGCAAATGACCCAAGGGGCGTGGGGGGGTAAATACTTCTTAACCATGAGGCAAGTTTCGCCAATTGTTTGGGCTGGAGTTACTTGAAGGACAATATCTGCTTCCCTCAGGAGCGTTAAATCGCTGGAAACAACAAGGTCAGAAGGAAGAACGATTCCTGGAAGGTAGGCTTGATTTTCACGGGCTTGATTAACAATACTTGATTGCTCGGGTCGGCGTGGCAGAAGCGTTACCTGTTGTCCGGCACGATGGGCTGTTAAAGCAAGAGCGGTTCCCCAAGAACCTGCACCAATAATACATATCTTCTTCATGTTGAAACTTATACTATTTTCAAAAGCTTTATACTAGTGTTAATGGCTAGAGAATAAAGAGCGTCTCTATTTTGAGAAAATTGCCACTCTACGGTGTTGCACTTCATTTTAGAATCGGCCACGAATACCCATGGTTAAAGAAAAGGTTGTGTTGCAACTATTTGTGCCGGGTAAAATTCTCTAGCAGATTTAAGATTTTTAAATTTTAGACATAATTCAGGTATAAATATGAAATAAGCGGTTCACAAATTTTGAGAGTGTTAACAAAAGATACATAAGATGATATAATCATCTAAGCAACAAAAGGAGGCTTAGATGGGGTGTAAGAAATGCAAAAGCAACAAGATTGTCAAAGCGGGTTTTGTAAGGAGCTTCCAACGATTTAAGTGCAAGGAATGTGGTTATTATTTTACGGACACACCCATGCGGGGTCATGCATTTCATACAAAATTATTGTGTTTGCAGTTATACGCAAGCGGTCTTTCTTTAAGGGGGATCGGATATTTACTCCAAGTTTCCCAAGTCACAGTTCAAAAGTGGATTCAAAAGCTTGTCCCCGAACTTTGCCCAAAACTCCAACCAGAAGGCCGCGTTCTTGTGATGGAGTTGGATGAAATGTGGCATTATTTAAAGTCAAAAAAACAAACTCTGGATCTGGAAAGCTGTGTGTAGTCATTCCGGTCGACTCATTGACTGGGAGTTTGGGGGTCGTGATCGAGAAGCCCTAATGAGACTTATGAAGCGACTTGAACCTTGGAACGTCTTGTTTTATTGCGCTGACCATTACGAGGCTTACAAGTCATTAATTCCCTCCCACCGCCTATTTCAGGGCAAAGCAAAAACTCATGGGATTGAGAGAAACAACGGACAACAAAGGCATTGGTTCTTGAGATTTAAGCGAAAATCCGTGGCACCTTCTCGATCATTGGAAATGGTTGATCTAACTATGGCTCTCTTTGCGGCCTTTCATGTTAACAAGACACTTAATCTGCCATATATCTTAAGTTAACACTCTCCATACTTTATTTTTTGTCTCTCAACAATTTGATGGGATTTAACACCAAAGAACCGAAGCATATAATACAAATATTGAGCGATTCTCATTTTTATTTTTGTTGCTT
>CAZXMD010000039.1:8241-12125 GCA_964641635.1 uncultured Candidatus Finniella sp.
TGGATTTTATGCAAGCTTCTAAATTACAAGTGTGTGGCCAGGTGAGCAGCCTACTCCTTGTCAACAAGTTTCTGTATTCCCCGAAGATAGAGGCGTTTTACACGTCGGGGGTCAGCATCAACAACTTCGAACTCCAATCCAACAGGATGGGTAATTAACTCACCCCGAGTTGGCACCCGTCCGGCAAGGGCCACAACAAGGCCACCAAGGGTGTCTATTTCATCTTCAAGCCCTTCAACAATAAGGTTAGTCCCATATTTGTCAGCGATTTCTTCCAAGGTTACTCGGGCATCGGCTAAAATACTCCCATCTGGACGTTCAACGAGTTGACGGCCAGGAGAGGAGGCTTGGGCATCCTGGATATCACCAATGATTTCTTCGATCAAATTAGGAAAGGTTACGAGACCGTCAACCCCCCCAAACTCGTCAACAACCATAGCCATTTTTGTGCCTGTTTCCCGCATTTGAAAAAGCAGATCAAGGGTTCTCATGGTTGGAGAAATAAACAAAACATCCCTCACCAATGCCTTAATGTTTAAGGGTTTTTTTGTTGCTGCCCAGCTTAAGACATCTTTTGTCTCTATCATTCCGATAACATCATCTAAATTATGACGATAAATAGGGATGCGTGAATGACGCGACCGCGTCAATACGGCTAATAAATCAGGCCCGGTAACGGTAAGAGGAACAGCAATAATGTCAACACGGGGAACCATGACATCTTCAGCTGTCAAATCCCGTAAATTTAATACGTTTCCGAGTAACATCCGCTCATCTAACTCAATAGATGGTGTGGTTTCATCTGTATCCTCGATTAATTCCTCAATGGTTTCCCGTAAACTATTATCGGCTTCTGAACGGGCTACAATACGCCATTTTTGTTTCAACCATTGAAGTGTTTTCCTGGCCACAGAAGGTTTGGGGTCCGGATCAGCTATACTTGGCATTGTCATCATTTTACTCATCGTAAGGGTTGGGAATAGTTAAAGAAGATAAAATCTTTATTTCTAAAGATTCCATCTCGATGGCGTCGTCGTCTTTTTCGTGATCAAAACCTAACAAATGGAGCACACCATGAACAGCTAGATGAATTAAGTGATGATCAAAAGGTTTATTTTGATCCGAAGATTCTTTTTGAATGGTCTCATAAGCAAAGGCAATATCTCCTAAAACGATTGGTTCTGGAAACTCTTTTCCTGCTTTTAACTCAAAAATCTCTTCTGGCTCAAAACTTGGGAAAGAAAGGACGTTTGTTGTCTTATCAATACCTCGGTACTGCTTGTTAAGCCCTTGAATTTTGGCATTATCCGTCAATAGAATATTGATTTCTGCCGATTGGGCCCACCGTGATTGGCGTAAAGTCTCAAAAATTGCTGGTTGAATTAATGCATTCCATTCGGCAATAGACCTTTTCCAGCAGGGCTTATCGAGAATAACAACAATATCAAAAGACGGTTCAGGGTCAGGCATCGTTAATAGTCAACCAGGTTAAGGTGGTTTTTTGTATATTGATCATAGGCACGCACAATTTTTGAGACCAGGGAGTGGCGGACCACATCTTCCTCACCAAAGGTAAGATAGCCAATTTCCGTGACGCCTTCAAGAGCGCGCACCGCATCTTTTAAACCCGACAATACCCCTGAAGGAAGGTCAACTTGAGTTAAATCTCCAGTAATAACCATCCGGGAATTCATCCCAAGACGGGTTAAAAACATTTTCATCTGGATTGGAGTTGTATTTTGAGCCTCATCTAGAATGACAAAGGCATTGCTCAGGGTTCGTCCCCGCATAAAGGCAAGGGGAGCGACTTCTATTTCTCCGTTACTCATTCGCTTTTGAACCTGCTCAGCGGGCAACATGTCATGAAGGGCATCATAAAGGGGGCGCAAGTAAGGATCAATTTTTTCCCGCATATCTCCTGGCAAGAAGCCCAGCTTCTCCCCTGCTTCAACAGCAGGCCGGGAGAGAATAATGCGATCAATTTGACCCGATAATAATAAAGAGACCCCATAAGCAACGGCTAGATAGGTCTTTCCTGTACCGGCTGGCCCAAGACCGAACACAAGATCATAGGCTTGCATGGTTTTAATATATTCTGCCTGGCGGGCTGACCGGGGAAAAACATTGCGACGCTTGGTTGGAATGGAGATTCCGCCGTCTTCTCCTGTTGACTCATCCCGATCAAAAGAGACAGAAGCACTGGCTAACCGAATGGCAGCGTCAACGTCTTCAATTTCAAGGGAGCGCCCTTTCAAAAATTGTGAAAAGAGATATTGGAGGGCAGACTTTGCGTAAGTAATTTCCGGCTCAAATCCAGTTATCGCTATTTTAGTTCCTCGGACGGCAATGGAAACTCCCAAACGCTGTTCCATACGCAAAATATTGCGGTCTTGTGGACCAACGAGGGATGACAATCCATTATTATCATCAAATTCAACAAAAATAGTTTGTGACGGATCTGCGGTCAAACGGACTAATCCTTCCTTATTGTCTTAACAAGGGTGTTAAGTTTCACCAATCACAACACTCCCTGACACACTATTAGGATGGGCCTCTTCGATTCGTACGTCAATAACTTGTCCCATTAACCGATCAGAAGCAAAAACCGCCACAGATTGCATAAACGGTGAACGGCCAATAAACTGCCCCTCTTGACGTCCTTTCCGGTCAAGAAGAATGGATTGAATGGTTCCGACTGTTTTCTGGTTAAAAGCCAATTGCTGTTCATTAAGCAACCCTTGCAATTGCTGTAATCGATTTGCCTTTACGTCTTCTGGAACCTGGGCTTCCATAGTGCCGGCTGGTGTTCCTGGGCGAATGCTGTACTTGAAGGAATAGCTTTGGGCATAATTAACACGCCGCACCAGATCAAGAGTTTCTTCAAAATCTTTGTCTGACTCTCCTGGAAACCCAACGATGAAATCTGATGACAAACCAATATCCGGCCTCGCAGCCCGTAATCGGTCAATAATATCAAAGTAAGTTTGCACGTCATGTTTGCGGTTCATTGCTTCCAGAATACGGTTACTACCCGATTGAACAGGCAAATGAAGGAAAGGCATTAAAGCAGGAATATCCCGGTGGGCATCAATAAGACTTTGATCCATATCTCGAGGATGGGAAGTGGTGTAACGGATACGCTCAACCCCCAAATCTGCCAGCTCGGAAATCAAGCGCCCCAAATCCCATTCTTGAAGGTCTGTATGACTCCCTTGAGGGGCTTCCCCATGATAAGCATTCACATTTTGCCCTAAAAGGGTTATTTCTTTCGTTCCTAAAGATAAAAGATGTTTAGCCTCTGCTAAAATCTCTATGCCTGGACGGGAATATTCTGCCCCTCTCGTATAAGGAACAACACAGAAAGTGCAAAACTTATCACACCCTTCTTGAATAGACAGAAAAGCCGTGGCTCTGGATTCTGCCGTTTGAGGGAGATGGTCAAATTTGGATTCTGTTGGAAAGTCAACATCGACAATTCCCAACCCCTTTTTTTGACCTGGCTTCCTTATTTTATCAGCAGCCCGGGTTGCTTGAGCAACCATTTCTGGCAGACGATGATAGGTCTGGGGGCCAAAGACAATATCCACGTAAGGAGCTTGACGGATAATCTCTGCTCCCTCAGCTTGAGCTACACACCCCCCTACGGCAATCACCGTATCAGCGCCTTGGGTGCGACGAATATCCCGCTTATCCCGAAGTCGGCCTAAATCTGAAAAGACTTTTTGCTCTGCCTTTTCCCTAATATGACAAGTGTTCAAAATGACCATATCTGCTTCATCAGGATTTTCGGTTGGCACATACCCAAGGGGAAGTAAAATGTCAGCCATCCGTTCAGAATCGTAGACATTCATCTGGCAACCGTAAGTTTTTATATAGAGCTTTTT
>CAZXMD010000040.1:0-11961 GCA_964641635.1 uncultured Candidatus Finniella sp.
TCAGGCGATCGACCATGTTTTTTCAATGTAAGGTTTTGAACTTAATTTACTATAATAGGTTTAAGAATTGGCCTGTAAGAGTATGAGACTACCCCAGCAATCGGCCCACCAACTTCGCCGTATAGTCGACAAGCGGGATGATTTTGCCATAGTTCATACGGGTCGGGCCCACGACGCCAATCGCCCCCAGGATATGTTGCCGGGCGTTTTTGTAAGGGGCCACAACCAAAGAACACCCGGAAAGGCTGAAGAGACTGTTTTCAGCGCCGATAAAAATCTGGACCCCTTCTGCCTGAATAGAAGCGTCCAGCAGCTGAACGAACGTCTCTTTCGTATCCAGCACCGCAAATAAGTCCCGAATATGATCCAGGTCTTCAAAATCCGCAACGTTACTCAGAAGATTGCTCTGCCCCTTCACAATTAACGATCCGCCCTGATCACCCTCGCTCCAGACGCCAATGCCCGTTTCAACAACCTTTGCGGTCAAGGCGTCCAGGTGGGCCTTGTGCTGCTTTAGTTCTTCAAAAATAAGGCGTTTGGCGTCACTTAAGGTGCGACCGGAAAGGCGGCCGTTCAAGTAATTCGATGCCTCGATTAAAACGGAAGGAGGAATGCCTACCGGCACCTCAATCAACCGGTTTTCCACAACCCCGTCTTCCGTAATTAGCACCAGGATAGCCCGACCGGCGCTCAGGCTGACAAATTCAACATGTTTTAAGGGAGATTCGGTCTTTGGCGCCAAAACCAATCCGGCGCACTTGGATAAGCCTGACAGCATCGACGTAGCTTCTGTTAACACCTCGTCAACTTTGCGCCCCGCATTGGTGCACCGCTGTTCAATATAGGTGCGATCCACTTCCGTTAAGTCGCCAACTTCCAATAGCCCGTGCACAAAGAAGCGCAAGCCCGCTTCTGTTGGCAGACGGCCTGCAGACGTATGGGGCGCATAAAGAAGGCCGGCCTCTTCAAGGTCTGCCATAACATTACGGATGGTCGCGGGCGATAGGGATGTTTTCAAGCGGCGGGATAACGTACGGGAACCAACGGGTTCGCCCGTTTCCACATACGCATCTACCAGCTCTCGAAAAATCTCGATGGAGCGATTATTTAATTCTGCAACGGTCAATGACATGTTTTAACCTTTCATTCGTACCTAACATGTAGTAAAAAAACAACAAACCGTCAAGTGATTGGACAAACTCAACATGCGCAAAGATAAAAGAAAAACCAACGAATTACGCTCTATTTTTTTAGGGCCGAGCTTTTCAAAGTACGCCGAAGGATCGTGCTTCGTCAAATTTGGGGATACCCACGTTATTTGCACGGCAACGGTTGAAGAGAAAGTCCCTCCCTTCCTGCGCAACACAGGCTCCGGATGGATTACGGCCGAGTATGGCATGCTGCCGCGCGCAACCCACCAGCGGGTAGACCGCGAAGCTTCCCGGGGCAAACAAACGGGGCGCACCCAAGAAATTCAACGCTTGATTGGACGCTCTTTGCGCGCTGTGGTTGACCTCTCCCTTCTCGGCGAACGGCAAGTTCGAATTGACTGTGATGTCCTCCAAGCCGATGGGGGAACCCGTACCGCCAGCATAACCGGTGCTTACGTGGCCATGCACCAGGCTTTGGCAAAACTAATCCAAAACAAGGCCCTCTCAAAAATGCCTATTATTGACCAAGTCGCCGCCATTTCCTGTGGTATTTTAAAAAATGAAGCTCTTTTAGATATTGATTATGAAGAAGATTCTAACGCTGAAGTAGATGCCAATTTTGTGATCACAGGCTCTGGCAATTTAGTTGAAATCCAAGCAACGGCGGAAAAAGGATCTTTCGGTGATGAAGCTTTTGACGCCATGCTCAAACTTGCCCGAAACGGCGCGAAAGAATTGATTGCATTGCAGCGCCAAGTTTTGAAGATTGATTAGGATAAATGAGGATACTGGAATGCGCCTGTTTCAAGACCATAAACTGCTCATCGCCAGTCACAACCAGGGTAAAATCAGGGAAATTGCCGCTTTGCTGGGGCCTTTCCAGGTGCTCACCGTTTCTTCCGCAAGCCTGAATCTAGAAGAACCTGAAGAAACAGGGGCAACCTTTGTGGAAAATGCCAAGCTGAAGGCTCTTGTCGGCATGAAAGCCACAGGCCTCCCGTGTTTAGCCGACGATTCCGGTCTCGTCATCCCGGCCCTGGATGGCCAACCGGGCATCTATTCTGCCCGGTGGGCGCAAACACCGGAGGGTACGGTTGATTTTTCATATGCTATCGACCGCATTACCAAAGAAATGGCCGATAAGCAAGACTACTCCGCCTATTTCGTCTGCGCCTTAAACCTTGTTTGGCCTGACGGATTTGACGTGACCGTTGAAGGAAAAGCCTATGGGCATTTGACCTTTCCCCCCCGCGGGGAAAAGGGATTTGGGTATGACCCCATTTTCATTCCGGAAGGACATTCCATGACTTATGCACAAATGCGCCCTGAACAAAAACAGCGTATTTCCCACCGTTCCCTCGCGATCCAGGAAATGATCCAGAAGTGTTTTCTGCGGCATGCCTGAAACACAAAACCTTGCCCTTTATATTCACTGGCCTTTTTGTCTTTCAAAATGTCCTTACTGTGATTTTAACAGCCATGTGCGCGCTTCCATTGACGAAGATTCCTGGGAAGAGGCCCTCCTGAAAGAAATGGGCCACACTGCACAACGCCTCGGGCCGCGCAGCCTTACAAGCATTTTTTTCGGAGGGGGAACGCCATCCTTGATGCGCCCTAAAACTGTTGGCGCTCTCATCAATCGGGCCTTGCACCATTGGTCCCCCGCGCCCAATATGGAGATAACCCTGGAAGCAAACCCCAATTCCGTTGAAGTGGACCGCTTTCGAGACTTGAGCATTGCCGGCGTCAATCGCGTTTCTATCGGGGTTCAAGCCTTAAATGATGCAGATCTGATGCAATTGGGCCGCAAGCACAGCGCCCGGGAGGCTATGAGCGCCGTTAAAACAGCCATGGAAGTTTTTGAGCGCGTCTCTTTTGACCTAATCTATGCCAGGCCCCACCAAAGCTTAGAATCTTGGAAACAAGAACTCGATCATGCGCTCTCCTTCGGAACGGAACATCTCTCCCTCTATCAACTCACCATTGAGCCCGGAACAGCTTTTGCCCCCCTATTTGAGCGCGGAGACCTTATCATTCCGGGTGAAGACCTTGCCGCAGATCTGTTTGAGCTGACACAATATCAAACTGCCATTGCAGGGCTGCCTGCCTATGAAATATCGAACCACGCACAGCCCCATAGAGAATCCCGCCATAATTTAAGCTATTGGCGCTATCAAGACTATGCCGGCATTGGGCCTGGCGCTCATGGACGTTTAACGCTCAATCAAGGTAAGGTCGCCACAAAACAATATCGCGCCCCGGAAACATGGCTAGCGGCTGTACGAAGCGGATCTGGTGAAGAAGAATCCCTTCCTTTGTCTGCGGAAGATCAGGCAACTGAGGCGATCATGATGGGTCTGCGTTTGAGTTCCGGCGTATGCCTTTCCCGCCTTCCCGAATCGGGACAATCCGTTATTGATGCAGATTCTCTCAAAATCCTTATGGACGGGGGTTATTTAATGATGGCTGAAGATGTTCTTCAAGCAACCCCTCTTGGCCTTCAATGTTTAAACGCTGTTTTAAAGCGACTGCTATCTCCCGTTTAACTTGCCTGCCCCTTATGAAGATTCTGCTTATTATTGCTTATTGTCCTCACTGCCCAACACGCTGTGCGGTTTCTCATTCTTTACATCTTTGAGCTCATCCTGATGGATAAAATTCCCATTCTCATCCGTTAAAGACGCACTATTTGCATGCTCTTTGGCAATCCCCTTTGATGATTCAGCGCCTTGCGCTGCTTGCGGATTCATTCGCTGCTGCTCTAAAGCCAACTTTTCCGAAGAAGCATGGGGCTTAACCGGGGAATTGGTCTGTTTTTGAAGGAAGCGCTCACGCTCCTGTCCTTCAACAACTTCCTGCCTAGCCAAACGTTGCTCCAGTTGCCGCTGCTGAGCCCGCTGAATAGCTTTGGCTTGAAATTCATTTTGAGCAGCATCTTTTTTGATTTTTTGTTCTATGGATTTAAGACGTACCCTCTCATGAGCGTCTTGTTCTTTAGATAGTTGAGCCACATTTTCTAATGGCGTCAATTGAGAAGCTGCTGTTGCACTCCCACGATCTGTCGCCGCACGGGGCGTTCCCATATCCATTTCCGGATCTACCAATGGAATATCTTGCGCCAAAGTTGGCCCCTTAACTTCTGACGGAGAAGGAAGAGGCGCCTCATCTTCTGGAGACGGTATTGGGGGCATCGGGATATCATCTTCTAGAGAGGGTATTGGGGGCATCGGAATATCATCTTCTGGAGACGGTATTGGAGGCATCGGAATATCATCTTCTGGAGAGGGTATGGGGGGCATCGGGATTTCATCTTCGGGTAGCAGCAAAGCATCCGCTTGTTTTGTAGCCCCCTCTTGTGAAAAATAAGCCGCAAGAAGGATAAGCATTAAATATTTTAGAAGACTTTTCATCATGGAAACCCTATTTAGCAAACAACCGCCTCTTTTTAAAATTTTAGGCAGAAATCCCTTAAGGATTCGTGAATTTAAATGGCGTTATCATTTTCAAGGCTATTTCTGATGAAAAACAAAAAAGGGAGAGTCCCCTCTCCCTTTCATTAGATAAACCATCTCATAGATTGGATGGAGATTATCCCCCTTGTTTAGCAGTCCTCTTTTGCTGCTTTGCCGCTGCTTTAGCCTGAGCCTTTTCTTGTTTAGCGGCCATCTTTTGCTGTTTTGCCGCTGCTTTAGCCTGGGCCTTTTCTTGTTTAGCGGCCATCTTTTGCTCTTTCGCTGCTGCTTTAGCCTCAGCCTTTTGCGCCCTTGCGGCCTGTTTGTCTGCACCTAAAGCTGGGGCAACATGCAAGGATTGAGCCAAAAGGGTAAAAAAGACCATGTATTTTAGATATCTCATCATCTGAAAAAACTCCCGTTAAAAATATTCCACCTTATGATATTGCATGGAAACTCCTTAACATTTCATGAAATTGACAGGCCGCTTTTGTCCCAGTCTTTTAAGAAATTCTCAAGGCCTATGTCGGTTAGGGGATGCTTATAAAGCTGGCGCAAGATTTTAGGAGGCATGGTTGCAACATCAGCGCCTGCTTTAGCTGCTTCTAGGATATGAATAGGATGGCGGATGGAAGCGGCTAAAATGGCTGTCTGGTATCCATAATTATCATAAATGAGGCGGATATCCTGGATGAGTTCCATGCCCGATTGGCTGACATCATCCAAACGCCCGATGAAAGGGGAAATGAAAGTTGCGCCTGCCTTTGCAGCCAGAAGCGCTTGAGTAGCACTAAAACACAAAGTAACATTGACCAGGGTATCTTCATCGGATAATGTCCGGCAGGCTTTAAGCCCTTCTACGGTCAGGGGAACTTTGACCGTTACATTCTTTGAAATTTTAGCCAATTGTCGCCCTTGTGTGATCATGGTTGCAGCATCAAGAGCCGTTACTTCCGCACTTACAGGTCCATCTACTAAGGCGCACATTTGTGCAATCATTTCAGGAAAAGGAATTCCGGAAGAGGCGGCAAGGGAGGGATTGGTGGTAATGCCATCCACCATGCCTGTTTCACATAATTCTTTAACGTCGTTCACATCTGCCGTATCTAAAAAAAATAACATGTCCTACCTCTTTCTGTTTAAGCCTGATCCTTAATGACCCGAATTATGGATTAGAATATTTATAAAACAACAAGGTACGCGTCATTGCGAGGAACCACAAGCGCGCGAAGCGTGCGGTGGAACGAAGCAATCCAGGGATCAAGAACTCGCCTGTTGCTCCTGGATTGCTTCACCTCCCGCGTCCCTTACGGGAGGTTCGCAATGACGGCACCCTATTTTTTAATCCATAACTCGGGTTAATAGACTATTCAATAGCATAATCTCCAAAATATCCCCATAGGCAAAAAGCCATTGAGCCGGCCTGTTCCCATTTTAAGTTAAGAATTTGTTGTTAATTGTGACGTATGCTAAAGGGTAATTGAGAATAAAGCATAGAGGAATCCATGAGAATCTCTAAGACAATGCTGATCGTCATCATTTTCCTTTTGGCAAATTTGCTGACGTATGTTTTTGATGAGCGCAAACCTGAAATACGCATTACAAACGACTATAAGCCAACAGGGCAACTGCAAGCGCCAATACCGCCTGTTCATCTGCCAGAAGGGGCTCAAGTGGTCAGGTCCCTTCTGGGCTTAGAAGTTAAATTTTTGAACAAGACGGTTAATTACCCGGGTTTGACAATTGTCAACGACCCCCGGTACCAAGCCCTTACCCCAAATGAAAAACTTGTTGATTCCCTTCGGTTCCAGTCCCTGCAAGGACCTGCCTATTTCCTGCTCATTGCGATTGCTAAAAATTCAAATGGTTCTCCCTTAATTGTGCCTGGAAAATTTAACTTGGTTCAAAATACGGCGCAAGGGGGACTCGTCTTAAAAGATGCCCATGAGCGGTTGTTCTATTATTCAGGGTATATGATTGCAACACCAGCCTGGCAAGGCCTGACTCCCGGACAAATGCTCCAGGATCAATTTTGTAAAGCACCAAACCAAATGGGGAGTTGTTCTCCTCAAAACACCGTTAAGGTCGTGTTAAAAAAACCCATTGACCCGAATAAGGATATTCCTTTTCTGACGCTTGTCCGGTGAATGAAGGAGGATTAGCTGGGAAAGACTTAAAACCCTTTGAACCGCAAAACAGGCTTGTTCATCATGGCCTCGGCCATGAATTTCTTGAAAATAGGGATGGCAACTCTTGAGCCTGTTTCCTTAGGGCCAAGGGAGCGGGGATTGTCAAAACCCACAAATACGCCAACCACAAGATCCGGCGTAAAACCCACGAACCAACTGTCTTTGAAATCATTGGTGCTGCCAGTTTTCCCTGCAATGGGGCGGGCCAAACTTATCAGACTTCGCGCGGTTCCCTTTTGAATGACACCCTCCATCATGGCAATGAGGTGACGAATGGATTTTGGATTGGCAATTTTCGTCTTGTCAGGACTTTGCGCTTCATAAATGACCTGATGATGACGATCCAGAACCTGGTCGATAAAAACAGGGGAGATTTGATGGCCTCCATTGGCAATCATTCCATAAGCCATCGTTAGTTTGAGGAGCGTTGTTTCTGCAGCTCCCAAAGCCATTGCGAGTTGATGAGGTAATTTATCGACAAGCCCAAAAGCTTTGGCTGTTTTTTCTATCTTGCGCAACCCAACCTGTTGAGCGAGACGAACGGTCATGACGTTGCGGGAATAAATAAGTCCTGACCGCAAAGGCGTGGGGCCATAAAATTTATTATTGATATTTTTCGGAGCATAGACCCCCATTTTCCCCCCCACGTTGACCATGATGGGCGCATCAAGGATCCGCGTTTCAGGCGTATAACCATGCTCTAGGGCTGTAAGATAGACAAAAGGCTTGAAGGCGGAACCAGGTTGCCTCTTGGCTTGTGTAACACAATTATATTGGCTGATGCCAAAATCATAGCCGCCAACCATGGCGAGGACGTGGCCCGTGTTCGGATCAAGGGCCACTAACCCTCCCGACACATCCGGAATCTGTTCCAGGCAATAGGATTGGTTATTTTGATGAGAAACAGCAACAACATCCCCAGGTTTTAAAACCTCCTGGGGAAGATCGATTTCCGGCCCAAGCAGTTGGTCAGGAAGGTTCTTTTGCGCCCATGCAAGTTGCTCTAAAGGTATGGCGCCTACTTTGCCATTTCTTAAGAGTATTTTTGCTTTATCCGGCGTAGTCTTCAAAACAAGAGCCAATTCCCAGTCACCAAGCCCCGGAGGCGTCGCTATTTTTTTTAAAGCATCCAGCCGCTCTTCTTCGCTTAAGGGGTCGAGATCAATATAATCAATGGCCCCACGCCAACCATGACGGCGGTCATAAGCAACAAGACCTTGCTTTAAAGCTTTGGTAGCAATTGATTGCAAGTTGGGATCCAGAGTCGTTTTAACAGTGAGCCCACCGTGCATGATGACTTCTTCCCCAAGACGTCCAAGAAGGTCTTGGCGAACATGCTCCGTAAAATAATCCGGCTGGCTTTTGTCTTCCGTGCCCTGACTAATGACTAAAGGTTCTTCCTTTGCCATATCGGCTTCAAAAGCCATTAACAACCCTTCTTCCTGTAAGCGGTCAATAACCCAATCACGACGAGCTTTTGCACGGCTTAAGTTCTTTTGGCTTGGATAAAAAGAAGGCGCCTTCGGCATCGCAGCCAGAAAGGCGCATTCTGAAATGGATAATTTATCAAGGGGTTTGTTGAAATACGTCAAAGCCGCAGAGACAACGCCATAAGATCCCATGCCAAGGTATATCTGGTTGAGATAAAGTTCGAGGATACGCTCCTTACTTAAAGCAGATTCCAAGCGTAAGGACATAATCGCTTCTTTCGCCTTACGTTCAAACGACCTGTCGTTGCCAACCAGAAAATTTTTAGCAACCTGTTGAGTGATGGTCGATCCGCCTAAGGGGCGCGCATACCAAGACCCTTGCGTGCTGTTTGAAACGATAGCCCGAAAAATTGCAGGAATATCCAGGCCACAGTGGTAGTAAAAATTTTTATCCTCAGCCACCAGGAAGCTGTTGATCACCATGGAAGGAATATTATCTATAGGACTATAGATGCGGCGTTCGTGAGAAAATTCCCTTAACGTTTGTCCATTCGCCGCATGAATGCGGTTGACGGAAAAAGGTTCATAGTTATGAAGAAAATCATAATCAGGCAAACCACGTCCATAATAAAAGAACAAAAAGAAGACGGCCACCCCAGCTGACGTGAGGAAGAAGGTTAGAATTGTGAGCCAGTTGATAAGACGACGCATCATTTCAGTTCTTATACATCCTTTTTTACCCGCAGGGGCTTCATATAATTTAAGCGGTCAATCGCAAGGGCAGCCTGGTCGATGAGCGTTTGGGCAACACGAAAGTCATCAATCGTTAACTGATCTTTTAATGCCCAAATACCAACAACACCCAAACTATTGTTCCCTATTTTTATGGGTAAGTAAAGGTAACGGGCATCTGGAAAATTTTCCGTTGACCGGCCGCTGCGGTTTTGATGGGCTAGAGCCCATTGAATAGCGCTTGCATCCGCTTCTGTCAGATCAGGTTCTTTGAGTTGCGGGGACTGAATGACGGGCTTTAATCCTTCTTGAGTATCCCAAAAAGCAATTACGGAAATTTTTAGAAAGCGATGAAGTTCCCGGACAAGATGAGAGAGAACGTCATTTTTATCGGAATACTGGATAAGTTGACGGATAAAGCCGGAAAAAAAACGGATTTGGCGTAACCGACCTTGAGAAATCGAGAAAACATCACGGGATTGAATCGCTAAATTTGACACCACAAGGGTAATAATCACAAATGAGGTAAAGATCCACCATCCCTCAAGGCTCCCGATACCAAGGTAGTGTTTTGGCTGAATGTAAAGGTAATCATAAGCAAGACTGCTCACAACTGTTGCTAAAAGAGCCGGTTTAAGGCCAAATTTGACGGATACCCATAAAATGCTCAAGAAAAAAAGCGTTAACGTGTTTGTTATGGACGTATATTTGCTTATTTTTCCTGCCGCTAAAAGCATACTGATGGTGACCAACAAACTGAAGAGATAGGGCATAAAGCTCTTGAGAGAAAGGGGGGATTGAGCAGGAACATCTACAGGATGTTTTTTTTCTACAGGGGTAATTCTTAAGGTTACAGAAGGATGTAAAGACACGATTCTTTCTGTAATGGGCCTGTATCCAAACAAAGCGAGCCTTTGCCAAAGGTTTTTTTTAGGAGACTGTCCGACAATCATGTCCGTTACATTATTTGCCAAAGCGTATTGAACAAGCGTATCAGCGACATCCATGCCATCAAGGCTAACCACTTCCGCCCCTAATTCTTCAGCCAGACGGAATGTTTGAGAGAGCTGTTGCTGGACAGCCAAGGAACGGCTTTCATCATCAGGCGTTTCAACGGTTACGGCAACCAACCTGGCTTGCATCCGATCAGCAACCCGTCGGGCGATACGGACCAAATTGGCGTTTGACGGATCCGTGCCAACACAGACCATCACTTTATCGCTCGCGGGCCAGGGGCCTTTAATACCGCGCTGCTGAACATCATGGGACATTTCTTCATCAGCTACGGAAACCGTGTGGCGCAATGCAAGCTCACGTAAAGAGAGTAAATTGGATCGTGTGAAGAAATGCTCAACAGCAGCTTTTGCCTGCTCAGGGAGATACACCTTACCATCTGCAAGGCGTTGCAATAAGTCATCGGGGGGTAAATCGATGAGTTGGACTTCGTCGGCAGTGTGGATAAAAGAATCAGGGATGGTTTCTCGAACAGTGACATGAGTCATCTGTTCCACAATATTTTTCAAACTTTCAAAATGCTGAATATTAAGGGTCGTATAGACGTCAATACCATATTCAAGAATTTCGGTGATGTCGTTGTATCGTTTGGGGTGGCGACTTCCAGGCAGGTTACTATGGGCGCACTCATCAATGAGAACAAGCTGGGGAGCGCGCGCCAAAACACCGTCAATATCAAATTCTTCAAAACTCCGGCTGCGATATGAAATTTTTTTTCGAGGAATAATTTCAAAGTTGGCAAGAAGATTTTCCGTCTCTTTTCTTTTGTGAGTTTCAACCAGGCCTATGACAACATCGACACCTTCCTGCTTACGCTCAGCAGCAGCCTGAAGCATGGCAAATGTTTTTCCAACACCAGGAGATGCGCCCAGAAAGATCTTCAAGCGTCCTTTGGGAAACAGGCGTGTTGCAGCCCCTTCTTCGAGGGAGGGATCAATAGGTTTCTTCACGAGCCAAATTCCTTAAAAAGAGCGTGCGTCCAGTTGTCCTAACATTAAGTCTAGATACTTTTTTTCACCCTGGCGATGGGAGATGTGCCCAGAGAGAGATATTTTTTAAAACCTATTGAAAGAACAGGTTTTTATTTCACGATTTGTTAATTGGAATGCGAGATAATAGTAATGGAATGAGTGGGGTCAGACGTGATCACAATAGGAGTTTACTGCATTGAAGCGATTTATACCGATAATAACAATGCTTATGTTCGGTCTCGGAGCCCAAGCTGAAGATAGCCAAGAGACTCCAAAATGCCCAGATGACCCATCTGAATTCAAAGGGAAAGAAAACGACTGTTTTGATTGCCTGCAAGGAGCTTTCGACAAGCTAAAGGAATTCACGGATGAAGTGGGCAAAATGTTAGACAACAAAAAACTGGACAGCGCCGAAGAATCCGAATCACTGAAAACCCGTAGTGAAGGCCTTTGGGACGGGGTTGGGGGTTGGCAAAAGATTTGCGAGATAAACCCAAAATCTGAGGAAGACGAGAAAGCAGAAACCGAGCCAGAGGGTGAATCAGACGCAGAAGCAGAAGCCGCCCCACAAGCTGAGGAAGAGGGTGATGCGCAAGCAGATACAGAGGAAAATCCTGAACCCGAGGCCGGCCCCGAAGAGGCCGACGAAACGCCGGAAGCCGAAACAGATACGGATACAGAAGCTGAAGGGGAACCAGAAGCTGAATCGGAACCAGAAGCTGAAGCGGAAACAGAAGCTGAATCGGATGCAAATGCTTAAGAGGGAAGGCCGTGCAGCGCGGTTATCTAATTTGAGTTATGGATTGAAATGGCGCATAATATGCGTAACAAAACCTGGCATCCAGATTTCCGTGAAGCATCCGGCATCCCATGATGCTGCTAATCAAATGATTTTGCGCAAGAATATGACTTCAAGTAGTCCCGAAAAGCCGGATTGGCCTTTTGCTCGCGCCATAAGATTTTGCGGAAGTCTTTCTCAAGGTCATCCATAAAGTCGATGATTTCGTTCTGAGTATCGGCAT
>CAZXMD010000041.1:0-994 GCA_964641635.1 uncultured Candidatus Finniella sp.
AAAAAGGACCCCCTTTATACTGGAATGCTGTTCCAGAACCCTGGATATGAGTCCCCCTGTTCCACCACCAATATCGCAATATGTCTTAAAGCCCTTAAAAGCATCCGCTTTTGCGACCTGTTCATCCTCACGCTCAGAAAAGTTCTTCATGCCCTTGTTAAAAAGTTCCGAAGCATCCTTATCCGCTTCCAGATAGTCATAATAAGACTGACCGAAAAGTTGCTCAAATGACCCTTTTTCGCTAGTCAAAGCCAGATGAATATTCCCGACAGCCTGCCAACGCTTTAAGTCAAATTCCTTAGCAAATGCTGGCTGTAAGGAATTTGGCGCCGTACTGACCAATAGCCGGGATTGATCAGTGAGAGAAAATTGTTCGTTTTCGTCCATCGTCACAACATCATGGTTGGCAAGGGTACGCATCATCCGCTTTACGGTATCCGCTTTCATCTGTGTGCCAAAGACCATCTCCTCAGCGCGCTTTGGGCCCCCTTGAAGAGTATCAAATAGCTTATAATAACACGCTAGATGAAGAACTCTTGCCGAAAGATGCGCATACGCCACCTTTCGGATGCTCACATCTGGGCTTTGGTCTCGAATTGCCACGGCCCCTCCAGAGCCGGGCAATATGGCAAAGGCAACCCCTGAGGCCATAAGATTCCTCAATATCAATTTCCTGAGGCGAGCACTCCATAAACCATAACTCTCCATCGTCCTTACTCTGGTTGGCATTACTTTTGACTGTTTTGTCATTTCCTTACTCCATTTACTCATTAATAATTCTAACTATAATTAACCGAACGTTCAATTAATTATCAAAGCAAGGAGGCGCTGTCAATAACAAATTGAACAATCGTTCAATTTTCTGTCGTCATTATTAAACACAAAGCCTAAAAAGCCCTTATTTCCTTGAAACTTTACCTCAGACTCTTTACACAAAGAGAAAGGAAAGTGTGAGATCATGAATCGTGACAATCTGTCTTCCAAAGTAGAGAAC
>CAZXMD010000041.1:1004-1436 GCA_964641635.1 uncultured Candidatus Finniella sp.
GTGAGATCATGAATATCGTTTTATTTATCACCACGGCGCTCATTTGGGGCTCCACCTGGCTTGCCATTAAGCTGCAATTGGGTCAAGTTTTGCCCCTATGGTCACTCGTTTATCGCTTTGCCATCGCCGCTGTCATCTTAATAACATACTGCACCATTGCTCGAATCCCCCTGTCCTTTAATCGACAGCAACATGGCTGGATTGCCACACAAGCGCTTTTCACATACTTCCTTAACTATATGTTGTTTTATTTTGCCACTGACTATTTTATTTTTCCATAATGCTTCAATTATTGCTCCAATAGCCAATGCTATTGTAATTCCTTTGATTGGTTTTATTGCTATTCCATTAAGTTTACTTGGCGCTACTACTATTCTGTGGTTTCCTTATTGGGGACGTATATTATTAATACTTAATAACTATTACTTACAT
>CAZXMD010000041.1:1446-11927 GCA_964641635.1 uncultured Candidatus Finniella sp.
CTCTTTTTGCCGTTATTATGATCGCAAATATCATCAATGGACGCATTTTTTTAGGGAACCCTATTGAATTAAAGACCATTCTCGGGGCTTTCATTGGCTTGATGGGACTCGTTTGTATTATCTGGTCTGAAGTTGTACGTCTTGAGGATAAAGATATGTGGTACATCATTGAAGGGGTTGCGTTGGGCATCGGCGGAGCCATAAGCGCCTCTCTCGGGCAAATGACGGTGGTTTTCAATACAAGGCGTGGATTGCCGATGGTTCAAACAAATGCTTTAGGATATGCTTATGGAAGCCTCTTCACCCTCATTGTCGCGCTGACTTTAGGCCAAGTCCCTGGCTTTGACCTTTCTTGGACATACGTCTCATCCCTTCTCTACTTGGCGTCGGTTGGGACGGTTGTCGCCTTTTTATGCTACTTAACCCTAATCACCCGCATTGGGCCGGAAAAAAGCGCTTACGCTTTTGTCCTCATCCCGATCATTGCCATGGGATTATCGGTTTTCTATGAAAATATGACCTGGACATCCCAAGCCATCTTTGGAAGCGGTCTTGTCCTTTTAGGAAACGTTATTGTTATGGCAAAAAAAGACTTCTATTGGAAATTCTGGAAGCCCCAAGCATCTCCACTGGGGTCCCCTTAATGGAGCAATTTTGGATGCTATAACAAGTTTGAAAAACGGTGGATAGTCGCACCTATATGATTTAGTCTATAAACTACCATAGCCCCAAAACCTTCCACCAGAGTGCGCCCGCGCCAAGCCAAATGATCAAGTTCACAACACTAACCAGAAGTCCTAAAGCCCACCAGGTTCCCAAAGGAACATAGCCGGATCCATAAAGGACAACGTTCGACGTTGACCCATAATGGGTCATGGAAGAAAACAGGTTAGAACAGAACCCAAGCACAAGGGCGGCAAGAAGCGGTGGTGTTCCTGAAGCAATAGCAACAGCGAGAAAAGCCGCATACATGGCTCCCACATGGGCCGTATTGCTCGCAAAGAAATAGTGACTGTAAAAATAGATGAGGACAATTGCTCCAAACACCCACTCCCAATCATAGGCTTGAATCAATCCGCCAACGCTTGAGCTAAACCAGTCGACAAAGCCCAAGATTTGCAAGAACTTGGCCATGGTTACCAAAATGCCGAACCAAACAAAGATGTGCCAGGCTTCTTTTTCATTTAACACATCCTCCCAGGTCAACACATTTGATAAAAGCAACAAACATACGCCAATAAGGGCCGTTGTCGTCGGTTCAATATTCCAGCGAGCCCCAAATATCCAGAAAAACAGCATGAAGATAAATACACCCACCATAATCCATTCTTGATGGCTCATGGGTCCCATTTCCCTTAATTTATTCCGTGCAAGTTGTGGGGCATTAGGGTGATGTTTCACCTCTGGGGGATAAACGAAATACAAGACGAGAGGAATCAAGATAATACTTAAGAGACCTGGCACAAGCGCTGCCGTAAACCAATTTGTCCACGTAATATCAACACCGGCCGTCTTGGCCATGGATTGCGCCATAGAGTTTGCCGCCATGGCTGTTAAAAACATCGCACTGGTAATCAAATTTCCTTGAAAGCAGACTTGGGTCAAATAAGCCCCGACACGCCGTTCCGTACCATCTCCCACACGGCTATCCAAGGATTCTGAGATTGATTTCAGGATGGGGAACATAATGCCGCCCGCCCGTGCGCCGTTGCTGGGAATCACCGGGGCAATCAGCAATTCAGTAGCTACAATGCCATACCCAAGCCCCAGCGTATGTTTACCCATCAACCTGACAAAAAAGTAAGCAATGCGCATACCCAAATGGGTCTTGATAAAGGCCCGCGCAATGAAGAATACCAGCAAGATCAACCAAATGACGGGATTAGAAAAGCCACTTAATGCTTGGGTTAAATCTATATCATGCACCATCACGGCCGTGACCATGCTCATTAAACAGACAGCTCCCAGAGGAAGGGGTTGGCAAATGAGGGCCAATATGGTGGACGTAAAAATCGCAAACAAAGACCAGGCTTTAGGTTCCATACCTGTTGGGACAGGTATCATCCATATCCCCAATCCAACAAGCAGGGGGACAAAAAAACGCCACAACTGTGTCATGGTTCTTTCCTTTAAAATTTAAATTGGGTTGCGGAAGCGAGACTCCTGTTATGGATATGCTTATGAGTTTCTTTGGTGAGATCGTTCAACAACATTTGGCTCATAATTTAAGTCTGGCATCAAATATCATTCATAGCAAAAATACGTCGATATCCAAACAAGAAATTTACACTCCCCTATAAAATAGGGGTCGCACCGCCCCAAAAGATAAAAATTTTCCAAACTTTAATGTTTTTTTAATATTTAAGGCATATTTTAAAATTATAAAATCGCTTTTTCTGGGGTACCAAGATGAAAAAAAAATCAGAGCAACACGATCCTTTCTCTTACTTTTCAAACGCATCAGAATTTTCTAATGAATGGCAGAAAATATGGGAAAAGTTTGGTTCCCTAACAAAAAAAACAATGGCTGACAGCATGGAGAACTTTGAAAACCCGTTATTTCCGAATATCAAAAAGCCCCCCTCAAACGCCGAGTGGAAGAAAATATGGAAAAAAATGACCGAAGAATCCCAGAAGAAAATGGCTGAGAATATAGAAAATTTTGGAATTCCATCTTTTCCAGATATGAGAAAGCCTCCCTCAAACACTGAGTGGAAAAAGGTCTGGAAAAAGGTTGCTGAAGAATCTCAAAAGAAAATGACAGAGAGTATGGAAAAATTTGGTTTCTCCTCGTTGAGCAACATGGGAATAGAAAATGCTGTCTTTAATCCGGAAGTAATGACAAAGACATTTTCTGAGGCCTTTGAAAAAATGGGAAAAAACCCTGAAAAAATTGAGAAATTACAGGGCCGTTATCTAAAGGATTTTCAGAAATTGCTTCAGGAAACCCTTGATCATCTCCAAGGAAAAGTTACAAAAGTATTTTTGGAACCTGAATCAGGTGACAAACGGTTTCGGGATCCAGAATGGAAGGATAACCCCTTCTTTTCCCTGCTCCAAAAAACATATCTTCTAAATACCAAATTTCTGAAAGAGGCGGTGAGCAGTATTGACGAGCTGGATCCCATAACGCGAAGCAAATTGATGTTTTATACATCCCACTTGTGTGATGCACTATCTCCAACAAACTTTCCCTTAACAAATCCAACTGTCCTGCAAGAAACGTTGGCATCTTCGGGTAAAAATCTTGCCCGTGGGTTCCAGAAATATTTAGAAGACGCAGCGAGCGGTCAATGGCATACCCGCATTACAGACATGAAGGCATTTCAGTTAGGAAAGACGATAGGAACCACCCCTGGAAAAGTGGTTTTTCAAAATGACCTATTCCAATTAATTCAATATGAACCCTTAACAAAGCGCGTTGCTAAAAGGCCATTATTAATTATTCCACCATGGATTAATAAGTACTACATTTTTGATTTAAAACCTGAAAATTCTTTCGTCCGTTGGGCGCTTGAGTCTGGCTTAACTGTTTTTATTGTGTCTTGGGTAAATCCCGATGAACGACACGCAAATAAAACACTGACTGACTACACCTTAGAGGGGGTGAAAACAGCTATTGATCAAGCTTGCGAGATTTCAGGGGAAAAGAAAGTTAACGCCATTGGCTACTGCAATGGGGGAACGCTTTTAAGCCTCCTGATGTCCCATTTGAAAGAAAAAAAGGGGTCTCCCATCGCCAGCGCGACATTGCTGGTAACACCTTTTGACTTTAGCAAAGCGGACAGCATGGGGATCTACCGATGTGAGCATCAGCAACGTAAATTAGAGGAATATGTTCAGAAAAAAGGATATCTAGATAGCAAATATATGGTGCAAGCCTTTAATTTATTGCGGGCTAATGATTTGATTTGGTCTTCATATGTCAATAATTATCTTATGGGACGCGAACCCTTCCCCTTTGATATGTTATATTGGAATTGTGACGCTGTACGCATGCCGGCAAAATTGCATATGGAATATTTGCGGGATGTGGTTGTTGATAATCGGCTCATGACGCCTCGCAGCATGTCTATTGATGGTGCTCCCGTCGACTTTAGCAAAATAACAACGCCCCTTTTCGTCATGGGAGCTGAAGAAGACCATATCGCTCCCTGGCGGTCTGTTTATCCAATAACCCAGATGGCGAAATCACCCTCAAAGAAATTTATTTTAAGCGCCTCTGGCCACGTGGCAAGCGTCATCAACCATCCAAGCCGAAATAAATATCATTATTGGACTGCGGATGAATTAACAGCAGACGCAGATGATTGGTTAAAAAATGCCCAAAGTCATGAAGGATCCTGGTGGGATGAATGGCGCCAATGGCTCGATGCTTATAGTGATGGTACAGTTCCTGCACGAGCGGTCCCGCAAGACCGTATCCTCGAAGATGCCCCAGGAAGCTATGCGCGCACTGTTGCAGATTAAGAGAAAATTATTTTGAACGGTACATATATTTTTTTTAAACCGGGATTATATTTTCTAATGGATTGAAAAATATCAGATCTCTCATGATAAATTCTAAATATTAGAGAATCAAACCAGGTCCATCCTAAAAATATTACAACGATACCCCTTGACTCAGCCCCTTAATAAATTAAAATTTAATCTATATGGCGTTTATTTAATGTAAAGCGTCCTTTAAAAAGGGAGAGTTAAAGAAAATGTCAAAAATTGCTTTAGTTACCGGCGGTACCCGGGGCATCGGGGCAACCATTGCCATTGCCTTGAAGAACAAGGGTTACACGGTCGCGTCCGCCTATCAAAGTAATGAAACTGCTGCAAAAAAATTCTCGCAAGAAACCCAGATTCCTACTTACCAGTGGGATATCAGCAACTTTGAGGCTTGCCAGAAAGGCCTGGATGAAGTCATTAAAAACCATGGCCCCATTGATGTTTTGGTGAATAATGGGGGAATAACGCGCGATGGTGTCCTCCACCGTCAAAGTACAGACCATTGGAACCACGTCATTACCACAAACTTGACGTCCTGCTTTAATATGACCCGAGGTGTTATTGAGTTGATGCGGGAGCGTGGCTTTGGACGCATCATTAATATTTCTTCCGTGAATGCCCTCAAAGGACAAATCGGACAAGCCAATTATTGTGCTTCAAAAGCCGGGATTATTGGATTTACAAAAGCTTTAGCCCTTGAGAATGCGAAAAAGGGCATTACGGTTAACGTCATTGCCCCGGGATATATTGATACCGACATGGTGCGCGCCGTCAGCGAGCCTATTTTAGAACAGATTGTTCATTCGATTCCAATGGGTCGCCTCGGACAAGCGGAAGAAATTGCCCGCGCCGTCATCTTTTTAGCCGATGACCAGGCCGGCTATATTACGGGAGAAACCTTAAATATTAATGGCGGCCTCTTGTGCAATTAAAAGCTTCCTCTTTTTTTTCTAAAACTCTCAACCCGTTAAACGGTTGTTAACCTTTTGTTAGATATAATTATATTAGTAAGAAATTATCTTGGAACTATAAAGGATTGGAATGCTCATGACAAAAAATACCACATCTAAGCAAAAATCAATTGCTATCGGCATGCAGGGTGGAGGTTCTCATGGTGCTTTCACCTGGGGTGTTCTGGATTACCTCCTTGAAGATGGGCGGATCAATATTGAAGGCGCCAGTGGGACAAGCGCCGGGGGCATGAACTGCCTTGCTCTAGCACAAGGAATGGCTGAAGGAGGTAACAATGGCGCTCGTAAAAACCTCCACCGATACTGGAAACTCTTAAGCGAAAAATCAAAAAAAGCAGGCTTGGGACCTACCCCTCTCGATAATTTTGTAGGGGGGCATGGTATTGGCATGAACCCTTTATTCGCCATGATGGGACAACTCACAAAAAATCTTTCTCCCTATGAGTGGAACCCTAAAAATCAAAACATGCTTGAAGATCTCGTCAAAGAGCTTTTTAACTTTAAGAAAATTTCAAGCTATGAAGACTTTAAGGTTTTTTTATGTGCAACAAATGTTAGAACGTCCAAGTTAAAGATATTTTCTGGAAAAGAAATCACGCCGGAAGCCGTTTTAGCAAGCGCGTGCCTCCCAACGATGTTCCAAGCTGTTAACGTTGAGGGAGATGATTATTGGGATGGTGGATTCATTGGAAATCCCGCCATATTTCCGCTCATTTACAATTGCAAAACCCCGGATGTCCTTGTGATTTTGCTAACGCCTCAATACAGGCATAACACTCCCAAAACGATTAGTGAAATTCACAATCGCATGACAGAGCTGAGTTTGATCAACACGCTAACAAGAGAAATGCGCGCTATTCAATTTGTGAGCAAGCTAATAGATGAGGGTATTGCAGATAAAACGAAAATTAAAAAAGTAAACATGCACCTTATTGAAAACACGCACGTCTTTTCTGATTTAGATCACACCAGCCCAATGAATTCTGACTGGGACTTTCTCATGTTCCTCTTTGAAAAAGGACGGGAAACAGCAGAAAAGTGGCTGGAAAAGAATTATGATGGTATCGGAGAACGTTCAACGGCAGATTTAATGGAAGAATTTGGCTAGGAAGTAATGACAAAGAAATAGAACTTAATGCAAATGAATTGGTAGGGAGTAATAATATCATGGCACACACAGAACAAACAGGAATGAATGTAAAGAAGAACGACACAAGAAAAAGAACTGTAACGCGCGTACGCTCAACATTGTTCTTTCTCACAACCTTAAGCATCTTTGCCTGTACAGGTGCAACGTATGCAAAGGGGTCAAGTACGGAGTGTGAGCTGCCTTCCAATCTCAAAGTTCCAGGAGAAACATTTATTATCAATGAAAAGCTATCATGTGGCGCAAATATTATTATTCAAGCAATCCCCGGCATTGGGATAGCAGCAGATAAAAAAGTAAGCCTAGAAGTCAAAAAGAATGACCCACAAGCCGTAGGCCGCTTGGCTTATGAACTTCTAGGAGATGAATTTGCCAAGAACAAGCCTGAGGTTACTGTCTCGGATTTTAAAATTAATGGGAAAGATGGCCAGCATGAAATCCCCGTCCGTCTTTACGAAGGCAAGGATAAAGGGAAGGTTATTTTATTCACTCATGGAGGAGGCTGGACCCGGGGAAACCTGAAAACCCATGACGTCCTATGCCGTAACCTTTGTGAAGCAACAGGCGCATCTGTATTGGCTGTAGATTACCGTTTGGCCCCGGAACATCCCCATCCTGCTGGGCTTGAAGATGCCGCCGATGCTTATCGCTGGTTCATAGAAAAGCACGGTAAAGATGCGAAAGTCTATGTAGCCGGTGATAGCGGTGGGGGCAATATTGCCACGTGTTTGACCCTAAAGATGATTAAAGAAAGCGGACGTGTTCCTGACGGCGCTATTTTGATGTACCCGTCCCTGGATCTTCGCATTCCTGAAAAAACAACGGATCCTTATGCGGTGGGTTATATGCTCACGCGTGCTTCCATTAACGCATACGTTAATAATTACACAGGACATAACCCTGAAAAAGCAAAAGACCCCCTTGTATCTCCGGTTATGGCTTCCGATGAAGATTTAGCAAAATTCCCTCCTGTTATTCTTGTGAATGCTGAATGTGACCCCTTAGCCGCGGAAGGAAAGGCTTTTGCAGACCGCCTTACATCTCTTAAGGTTAAGGTAGAGCATAAAGTCATTCCAAATGTTATTCATATCTTTGCTCAGTATTTCGACCTTTTCCCCGAAGCAGCTGAAGCCAGGGATTTTATAAAAGAAACTCTCGAAAGCTGGAAGTAAAAATATAGGAAAAAGCTTGATAAGGATTTGAACGCCTTTAAATTAAGCCGCAAAGTCTCATGGCAGCGGATCCCATCCGCTGCCATTTTCTAACCAAAAGTCTTTTCAAAGCCTACCTGGGTAATGTAATACTGTTACAATCCTTCCCCCTTATTGAGGGAAGGTTCTCGTTTAACCAAAGATATGGCCAAAAAATGGATCCACTTTCTGATTTTGTTTTACCCTTCCAACTGGAAAAGGTTTCCATACGCGGCCGTTTGGTTCGCCTGAAGCACAGCATGCGGGATATTTTAGAGCGCCATCAATACCCTCCCCTTGTAAACCGCTTATTAGAAGAACTCATCGCCTTATCCACAGCCTTGGCAAACCTTTTTAAATTTGAAGGGGTTTTTACGCTCCAGATCAGCGGGGATGGCCCTGTGCGCCTTATGGTCGTTGACATGACCCATGATGGCAATATTCGTGCTTGCGCCCGCTATGATGCAGAAAAAGTGATGAAATTACCCCTATCAACGGCATCAATCCACCCCATTTTGGGAACAGGGTATATGGCCTTTACAATTGACCAGAACAACACGGACGACCGTTACCAGGGTATTGTTGAGTTAAGTGGATCAACCCTTTCAGAATGCCTTCATCACTTTTTTCGCCAATCCGACCAGTTGGAAACCGGCGTTGTCGCTTTTTCTAATTCAGAAAATCTTGATACCTCAAACCACTTGGCGGCAGCCCTAATTATTCAACGTATGCCAACCCCTCCGGGTCTGTCTTTTGAGGCCCTTGAAGAAGAGAATGATGGGTGGTTGCGGTCTCTCTCCATCTTGGGAACCGTAACACTCAAGGAGCTTCTTTCCAGTGACTTATCTGCTTCGGACCTTTTATTCCGGCTATTCTGGGAAGATGGCATTCGCACCTTTGAGAACCGTTTGATAACGGCAAAATGCCGTTGTTCTGAAGACCGCATTGGGCAAATGCTTAAGACTTTTTCAACTTCTGATATTCAAGAGATGGTTGAGGATGAGAAAATTTCCGTAACATGCGAGTTTTGTAATCAAGACTATATCTTTGATCCTCAAACCCTACTGAAATAGACTTTTTCTCCCGCGAGAGGTCTCGTCCAAGGAAAACAACAGACACAAGGGATATAAGCGATGCAACCCCCAGATACGCAGCCGGAGCGAGCATGCTTCCGGTTTGTTCAATCATTAAGGCGCAAATCAACGGGGCGGTCCCCCCGAACAAGGCATTCCCTAAATTATAGGATATCCCCACAGCAGAGTAGCGGACAGCCGTTGGAAAAATCTGAGCGGCAAAGCTGGAGCGCGGACCAAAGCAAAATCCAAGCGTGATAGAAAATAGACCTTGATAAACCAACTGTTGAAAATACGTTCCATACTTTGCAGAGTAAAGCAGTGGAAATGCTAAGAGTAAACACCCCGAATAACCCATAACCAAACATCTGACTTGTCCAATTTTATCAGACAACTTGGCCCCCCAAACCATCGCTGGCATCATGATAGTCAGGCTGAATACCATCGATATCGACCCATAAACCTTCGGGTAATGACTCAAATTCTGGTTGGGAATAAAAACAATCAGCAAATAATATCCGGCCGTATTAACCATCAAAAAACCCATGGCAAGAATGAGACGTCGTTTATATTTTTGAAAAATAATTCGTAACGGCCAGAATGAAGAAGTGCGTTTATTGCTTTGAGCCAGAAATTCTGGCGTTTCTGTCAGTTGACGGCGCAAGTAATATCCCCCAAATGCCCCAAGAGAACTGATCAGAAACGGTACCCGCCACCCCCAAGCTAAAAGATCTGCCTCTGCTAACCCCATATTCAACAAAAGAATCGAAACGGAAGCCACAATCATACCAATGGCGCTCCCCATATCCGCCCAAATACTAAAGAAGCTCTTGCGGTGGGGGGGAGCATGCTCAACCAGGAGAATAATGGACCCACTAAACTCCCCTCCAATTGACAGGCCCTGCACCATACGGCAAAAAATCAGGGATAAAGGCGCATAAACCCCAACTTGCTCATAGACGGGAAGCAGCCCCATCATGCCCGTAGGAACCGCCATTCCCAGTAAAGACCACAAAAGGGCTCTCTTACGCCCCCTTTTATCCCCAAAATGACCGATTAAAATTGCCCCAATGGGACGCATGATAAAAGCGACAGCAAAAACGCCATAACTGGATAATAATGCGGCATAAGGATCAAGCGTTGGAAAGAACAGCTGTCCCAAAACACTGGCTAAACATCCATAAATAGCAAAATCAAACCATTCCAGGGCGTTCCCGATAAAACAGCCCCACATCAATCTTTTTGACATTTTAGGCATTAATTTTGAGGAGGAGAAACGATTCATTGAATTTTAATTACTTTTTACAATAACAATGTCCAGAATCGTACTGGTTTTTATCCGTCATGTCACCCGAATTTTCCTATCCGCTTTAAACCATTCCTTAATTTATTTGCCTCATACTTTAAGAGTATCAAGGCAAGGAAGGAAGTTTATGCATTATATGAATGAACCTGAAGGTAAAGAGTTTTTCTCAAAATTATGGAAATGTCCTATACGCCGCTGGTGGCGTTATGGGCGCAAACTTCTCATTGTTTTCATTTTAGGTGTTTTGGTTTGGACGAGTTTAGATTTCATGGCCATTTTATTAATGGCCCCTCAAAC